>JANLWR010000423.1:0-26358 GCA_031364625.1 Deinococcales bacterium
GCCTCGAGCACTTCACCCAAAAGCTCTTGTCGTGCTGCTGGTAAACCCGCCAATCTGGATTGCAAATCCTTGTAAATTGCACTGATCCGCACACCCTCGTTGACATTGATCGTCACCGGAATTTGCACGCCGTGGTCATCCTGATGCTCGAGAAACGGTTGTGCCCAGTGGTGCAACGCCACCAACTCCCAATCGTCATTGAAAACTGGCGAACCCGAAGAACCCTCCTCGGTGTCGGTTTCGTACAGCAGCGTCCGGTCTGTGCGGTAGACCAAGTTGTTGTTCCGAAGCGCAATCATTTTTAGCCAACCTTTTGGATGCTGAACGATGTTGACGTTCATGCCGATCACGTGCTTGTCGGGACGATCTGAGAGCGCACAAAAGCCAAGATCGGACAATGTTGCATTTCCAGAATTCAAACGCCCGACCGCCACCAGCGCGTAATCCAACTGATCTGGCAGCGAGAACAACGCGAACTTTTCAGGCTCGAGCAAAAATGTGGTCGTTGGCAGTGCCGTGCCATCATTGCCCAATTCGCGGTCAAAGGTAATTTGCGCCCCTCGAGCCTCAAAGATGTCGCCAATGACATGGCAATTGGTTAAAAATAGGTTTGGGCTGACCAAAAAACCGCTGCCCAACTTGGACGCGTTCGGTGTGTTGACCTCGACATAACCCACCGCCCGACGCACGGCAGCACCCATTGGCAAAAACCGAGCGGGTTGCAGATCAACCGTGTCACCAACTATCGCTTCCGCCCCAGGCGGTGCGACACCTTCAACGCGTTTGTCCATGTATGCCGCAGACCGCACCGCGTCGGGTTCGGCATCGCGCCAACGTTTTTGCCCAATCAAAGTTCGGACTCGAGCACGCTCAGTCTGGCTGGATCTGACAAGCTCCAAGATGGAATTGCTGTCGTCTGGATTCATGGTTCACCTCGGGAATGAACGATGGTGCTGGATTGCAATACAAAAGTATTGCATGAGGACGTGAAAAGACTTTGATTGGGGCTACTCGAGATTGGTCATGAAACGTTCAGAGGAATCTCGAGCCAGAGTTTTAAGGCGTGGCGGTCAGGGCAGAACTAACGTCCAACAAGCCTTGACCGCAAGCGTTCGGATCGGTCGGGAAAATGAGCGAGGCTGGCAGGGGGTTTGGTGCGCTGCATCCTGAAGCATTCGCCGTGCTGACAATAATCTTTTTCACCTCTCGAGGTTGCAATGTTCCGTTCTTGGCAAAAATGATGGCGGCAGTTCCCGACACAAACGGCGCGGCGTAAGATGTTCCACCTGAAGTATTCGTGAAAAGCCCCCCCATGCGGTCAAATGTTGCAACCGAAACACCTGGAGCAACGACATCAACAGATTTATGGGCTGTGGCGAACTTCGCGTACTGCATTTTTTGGTCAATCGCACCCACCGAAATCAGATTCTCGAGATTCAAACGTGTATCTTGCGAGAAGGCTGCCGGAAAGATGGTGCGGTTGAAATCCAGATGCCCCGCAGGGAATTCTCGAGTGTTTCCAGCCGAAGCCACCACCACCGCACCCTCGAGACCCGCGTCCCGAATTGCACCTTCGGCAAGTGGTGAGTTGATAAAACTGCCCAAACTTAAATTCAGCACCTTGGCTTGCGCCGCCTTCGAGACTGCGTAACAAATGCCCATCACCACGCTCGAGTCACGGCAATGACCAGTCTTGTCGCAGACTTTTACAGGCACAATGCTCGAGTCTGGCGCGACACCCACCGCGTTACCGCTCGAGTCCCTGCCTGCAACGATGCCTGCCACGCCCGTACCGTGACCATAGCCATGTATAAAGTCATCATCTGCATTCAAAACACCAGCCACGTAATTTTTAGGGGCGACGCTCGAGAATGCCGCAATGTTCATGACACCCGTATCCAGCACCGCCACGCGCACGCCCTTGCCTGTCTGCTCGAGGTTTTGGGCTTGGACTGCCTCGAGACCCCAGAAGTCAGGTTGGTATTCGGTGCTGGTTTGATTTGGCAAACCATAGCCTTGTGGTGCAACGCCATAAAGAGCGTCACCACCAATAATGCTGACACCCGCTTGATCCAAAACCGCTATTGTGTCCGAGATATTCCCTGCTTGATTCAACCGAAATCGCAGCAGTATTTTTCCGCATACCTGTGAATTCTTACCGATTGGATCACTTGCTCGAGCAGGAATTGGAATGCTGCTGACCAAAGTCACTTTGGCTTTCTTTGCGGCTTGGGCAAGTTTTTTATTTCCAAACAAACTTTGGGCATTTTCTGGAGTTCCTGCAACGTTATAAATTGCCAGAACTTCATGCGCCGAATAATCAATATCTGGAGTTAAGGTCTTGAACGACTCGAGCGGTTGCCAGACCAAACGCAGTGATTTTTCTGTTTGTGCTTGGCTGTTTACGACAGCAATCAAACCAGAGATACCCAATATCAACCCAGCCACAAACCAACGTCGAAACACTGTTTTCATGCCTTCACCACTTTCTTCGGGTTGAAACCGAAATTTAATTTTTTAATTGCTCGAGAAGCTGATTGGCTCGAGTGTGCCAGTGTTGGTCATTTGTTAAGAATGCAAAATCAAGTAGCAATCGAGCTTCTTCAAATGGATTATTAATTTTTTGAACTTCACGTTGAGCTGAATCAAAATCGCGTTCGATAGTGTAGAGAGCCACTCTCGTCATTGGAACATCTGCAAGTTCTATAGCTTGATGCGCAACATCTGCATTGTCCTGTAAACGTGCTAGTTTGCTCAATGCAAAAGCTTCACGATCTATCATGCGACCTGCTTTTGCAGTGCTACTTGCGAGTTGAAATGCGTTGACTGCTTCTGAGAAATTGCTTGTCAAAGCACAAATATCACCTTTAAATAGGTAAAACTCAGTCAATTGGAAAAAGTGAGATATTGCTGATGGAGAACCATTTGTGATCTGTTGCAATAAATCCATTCCAATCTCGAGATTTTTCTGGGCATCTTCCCACAATCCAAGTTGAATCTCGACTTCAACTAAATTACTTCTAAACATCATTAAGCTGGGTTTACTTGTGGCAATTCTCGGTGAGCTTAGTGCTTTTTGATAAGCATCTCGAGCTGCATAAAATTTATTTTGCTCGAAACGTACTATCCCTAGGTTGTTATAAACAGCATGAGAGATAATTTCTTCACCAACAGGTTGTACAGTTTTTAAAGCCAATTCATAAAATTGTTCCGCTTGTGCAAGCTCTCCAAGTTTCCAAAACAACAAACCAAGATTCGCTCGAGTTCGTGCTGAATTCGACAGATTACCTAAACGCTGCCAAAGTTCTAAGGCTTCCTCAAATACCTCTTGAGCTTCGGGTTTAACTTGATCCGTCAACACCAATCCCAAGTTTTGCAACGTATCCCCAACCTTATCCAAATCCCCCAACGCCCTCCTGATCTCGAGCGCTTTCCGCAAGTACCGTTCCGCGTTTTGCAAGTCCTGCTCGAGCCATTTGGCAAGTCCCAAATTATGCAAAGCATTGCCCCGTTCGACCAAAACTTCTATTGAGTTGTGTCCTTCAAGTAACGCTAGAGCTTTGTAGGCAAGTTCAGCCGTAGCTTTTGCATCCCAAAAATACGTGCCGAGCAGGTTGGCTCGAGCGTTAAGTAAACTGGCGCGGGTCACGGCGTCCAAGCCTGCAATCAGCAGGTCGGCGCGATCCAGGTCTTGGCTGGCTTCGTCAAGGCGCATCAGGCGCTCGGACACTCGAGCGCGGCGGGTGAGGGTGCGAACGCGGGTGGTGGGCGTTGTGGCGCGTTCTAAGGCGCGGTCAAACCAGAGTGTGCCTGCAAGCTTATCGCCGCGCAGGGACTGGCTTGTGCCGGCTTTGGCGAAGGTTTCAGAGATCAGTGCCATCTGCGCGGCGTCCAGCGTGATCGTGCCGCCTTCCAGGGCGCTCCAGTAGTGTTGTGCGGCAAGTTCTGGGGTATCAAACCTGGCTCGAGCGGCGCGGAGGTGCAGGATGTGTTGGCGCTCGGGCGTTAAGCGTGCTTTGGCAACGCCGAGGGTCAGGTCGTGGTTGAAGTGAATGCTGGTGTCGCCGCGCCGTAACACTCGAGCGTTGCGCAACATACTGAGTCCCTCGATCACCGCGTCGTAACCGAGTTCGGTCACGGTTTTAATCTCGAGTAACGTCGAACCCTCACCCAAGACCGCGCACGCCTCGAGCACAGATTGGGCGGAAATATTTTGGTTGATGCTGTTCAAACGGTATTGAATCAATTCTTGGACGTTGGGCGGAATCAGACTCGCGTCGGGTTTGACGTAATCTGCCTCGAGCATCTCGAGCAGGTACAGTGGGTTGCCGCCGGATTGTTGTTTCAGCCAGGTTGTGTCGGTGTCGGGTTGTCCCAGGCGCACGGCGAGTTCTTGAATGGCGGTTTCGGTTAAGGGTGGAAGCTCGAGGCTGATGCCTGCGTGTTCGCGTTGCAGTAATTCTGGCAGGCGTGATAGCTCGAGTGCGGCATTGTTTTCGGTGTCGCGTTGGGTCACGATCAGCAACAAACCGCGTGGTGGTGGTTTGCGCAAAAGCTCGAGCACCAGTCCGAAGCTGGCGGGGTCAATCCATTGCAGGTCGTCTAAAAACAATAATGTTGGGCGGATTTCGTCACTGAGCAGCCAGCGAATGCCGAGCAACAACAGGCGTTCGTCTTCGCTGGGCGCGTCGCCCGTCACGTCCAAAAGGTCGGGCACAAAACGTGCAATGGCGGCGCGAAGCTCACTGGGCATTGACTCGAGGTCGTGGCGTCTGGCGCGAACCAGTTGACGCACCACCATGTCGAAGGTTCGCCAGGCTGGAGTGTGGCGTTCGCTAAAACCCTCACTGTGAAGGAAAGCGCGTTTTTGTGGGTCGAGCAGCGCAATCCAACGCCGCGCCAGTTCGGTTTTGCCCGCCCCAGGTTCACCGATCAGGCGTACGCCCCAAATCCGTCCCTCGAGTGACTTGGGCAGGGCAGTATTCAGTTGTTCGAGGCTGGTTTCGCGTCCCAAAAATGGCACGGGTTTCTCCTGGGAATGGGTTGCAAAAAGCTCATCAAGTAGACCTCGAGCGGCGGCGATTTCATTGGCGTTCGCCATGTCCAGCGCCGCCTCAATATCGGAATTCGGGCGACCCCCGAGTTCGCGCAGGCACTCGAGCAGTTCGCGGTGAACAGGTCTGGCGCGTTCGGGTTGGTCGGTGGCGGTCAAGACCAGCATTCGGTAGAGCAGCATTTGTTCTTGCGGGTCGCCAATTTCGGGTTTGACAAACTCGAGAAAGGGCAGTGCGCCAAGCCAGTTTTGGGCGTTCAGATGATGCAGCGCCAGGCGCGAACTCAGGTCGCGGCGGAGTTGCTGTAATTCTTGGCGTTTGGCTTCCAGCCAATTTTGAAACTCGAGGTCGAATTTGGCGTCCCAGGCTGGTTCGGGAAAGCCCAGAAATTCCTGGCTTAAAGCGTTCCAAGACGCCAGCCAATGGTTTGGATTTTCGGATTGTGCGGCTTGAAGCTGCGTTTGCCAGTCGCTCGAGAATTCGCTGCCAAATTGTAGGGTTCGGGTTTTGTCGTCGCTGATGAACGGATCGAAACCCAGCAGGTCGCGGATTTGATTCAGCGCGGTCGAGAGGCTGCCCAAGGCGTTGCTTTTTCCAGCCCAAAGCATTTGCGCCAAGCTGTCTCGGATGGGCATTTTGCTTCTCTTTGAAGTGTCGCAAAGCAATGCCAGCAAGACCACAGGTTTGCGTCCAAGCTCGAGCGGTTGCCCCTCGAGTAGAACTTGTGGTCTGCCCAGCAAGCGAAATTCCAAACGTGTCACAATGTACAATACAGCAAAGTGAGAGATTGTTGCCGTAAGTCTCGAGATTCGCGTCACACAGCTTGAACATCAACCATCACCCCTTGTGTTCTTAAATTAAACCCCCAGTCTCAAAACAGTCTCAAAACGGCTGTTTAAATCTCTGAGTAAGGGTTCAAATCGTCTCGAGAGTATCTTTGCTGGACAGTGTGAATTGATTTTGAGGGCTTTTTGAGACTCTGTGCCTAGGCTAAGTGGGCTTCAAATCCATCAAAGGCATATTGCTTTGCACCTGCAAAGGATGCCGAACAGGAGTGTCATGAGGAAAATCAATTACATGAAACGCGCCGCCAAACGTTTTCTCGCGGGGACGAATTGCCGAGTCCCAGTCGAAGTGGTCGAGGCGGGCGTCAAAAGCCTGACCGAATGGGTGGACATTCTCTCCGAAGAACGCGAATTTGACCGCATGAAGCAGGTCGAGTCCCAAGCCCGTAGGGCTGCCAGAGTGCGTCAATACTTGCCCACCCGCAATCCAAGCTTTGCCCAAGACTGAACAACACTCCGCTCGAGCCTGAACGCCTGCCCTCAAAGCGTGCGATACTCGAGGTCTCGAGAGGAGTGGCAATGAAAGTCAGCCCGATGAAAGTCAGCAAGGTGGAGGTTTTCACGGTTGGCTCGGAGTGGCGCAACCTGACCATTGTGCAAGTGCACACCGACGAGGGTCTGACGGGTTTGGGCGAGTCCCGCATTCCAAACCATGCCAGCACACTCGAGGCGTACATCAACGACGCGGCAAGTCGCCATCTGGTCGGGCGCGACCCGTTCGAGATCGAGGCTCTGGTGCTGCGAATGCGGCGCGACGATTTCTCTCGTCCAGGCGAGATCATGATGAGCGGCATTGCCTGCCTCGAGATTGCCTGCTGGGATATTGTCGGCAAAGCCTTGGGGCAGCCGATTTACAAACTTTTGGGCGGCAAGGTGCGCGACAAAATCAAAGCCTATGCGAACGGCTGGTACAGGGTCGAACGCACGCCCGAAGAATTCCATGCCGCCGCCAAAAAAGTGATCGAAAAAGGTTACACCTCCCTCAAACTCGACCCATTTGGACCAGGTTATTTTGAACTCGAGCGCCAAGAATTTTTAAAATCTGTCGCGCTGGTCGAAGCGGTACGTGACGCGATTGGCTTGGACGCGGAAATCTTGCTCGAGATGCACGGAAGATTCTCTCCCGCCCAAGCCATCAAAATTGCTCGAGCCTGCGAACCGTTCGGTTTGGGTTGGGTCGAGGAACCCGTGCCGTTTGATAACCTGAAAGCCTTAAAGAAAGCCAGCGACGGAATGCAGGGAATTACGGTTGCCACGGGCGAGCGCATTCACGCCCGCAACGAATTCCGCGAACTGTTCGAGCTTCAAGCCGCCGATGTGATTCAGTTTGACATCACGCACATTGGCGGAATTTTGGAAGCCAAAAAACTTGCCGCCCAAGCCGAAAGTTATTACGTGACGGTTGCGCCGCACAACGTTGGCGGGCAGATCAGCACGGCGGCGGCATTGCATTTGGCGGCGTGTACCACCAACCACCGCATTCAAGAATACTTCAACGATTTTGCCGACCCTTGGGTCAAGCAAACCGCGAAAGGTTGCCCAGAGGTGATAAACGGTTATTTCGACCTGCCGACCGCGCCCGGTTTGGGACTCGAGTTGGACATGGATGTGATTCGGGCGCACCCCAAGCAGAACACGCATTTTAATTTGTTCTCTGAGGGCTGGGAAAAGCGCAACAACCCTTGAACGTTTAAGATCAATTCGTGACCACCAATTCAGCACTTTCCCTGGCAGGACTGCCCAAAAATGCCCGCAATGCCATTCTGGTCGAACCACTCTGGGCGGTTTTTGGTGTGGTAATCATGTATTACGCCCCGCTTTACATGACCAGCGTCGGACTTTCGAGCGTGCAGGTGGGCTGGATCGGTTCGATCATGTTGGCGTTTTCGTTTGTCTTTCAAACCCTGGCAGCCCCGATCACCAACCGCATGGGACGCAAACGCACCAGTTTAATTTGGGATTTGATTTCCTGGACTGTACCAATGCTGATCTGGACATTCTCGCAGAGTTTTTTGGCGTTCGCCATCGCCGCGATTTTAAACTCGAGCGTCCGAATCGTCAGCGTTTCCTGGAGTTTGCTGGTGATCGAAGATGTAGCCCCCAGTGACCGCTCGAGGGTTTTTGCAATCCTCAATTTGATTGGGGCTGCCTGCGGCTTAATGACGCCGGTGGTCGGCTTGTTGATTGGCAAATACGGTGTTGAATCGACCTTGCGCGTCTATTATTTTCTGGGTGCGATCAGCATGACCGTCATGTTTTTTTTGCGCAACGCCCTGACCGATGAAACCCAAAACGGTCTAGCCGCCATGCGTGAGCACCAAGGTTTGCGCCCCTGGGAAAGCCTGTTAAAAAACCTGCAAAGCTTAAATGTTTTAAAAAACACCAAAGGTTTGTTGTGGCTGATCGCTTTTTACGTCTTGACTTTTTTTATCGAACAAATGAATTTGTTTCAAATCTTGTACTTCAGCCAAACCCTGCATTTTGGTGCACTCGCCGTGTCGCTTGTGCCCGTGTCTGTCGCCGCCATGACCGCCATCATGTACGGCTTTGTTTTACGGCGACTCTCGAACCTTCCAGTCGAACGCACCCTGGTGTTGACCTGTGCGCTCGGCTTGATTGGTGCAATACTCATGGTCTTGATTCCAGTCGGAAACCTGATGATTTTATTGTTGGTCGTGAGCGTCCTGGCGGGCGGAACGTTTTTAACCCGAACCTACCGAGATACAGTCTTGTTCAGTCACCTTCCAACAAGCGGCACAGCCGATTTGTTCTCGGCGGTGCAAGTGCTGACCATGTTGTTCTCAATTCCGGCATCGGCAATTGCGGGCGCAATTTTTAGCGTGCAGCCTGTGCTGTTGTTTGTCTTGATTGCGGTCTTAAATTTGGTATTGCTGGTCATGGCGTACACGATTTCTCGCCTGCAAACTTGAGGTATCGCCCAACACTGAACCAAAAGCAATACGGCTCTGCTAGACTTTCAACACCATGCAACCACTCGAGCAACTTCAAAAGCGCCTGAAGGGTTTAATCATCAAACGCCCTGGTATGGCGATTGGTTTGTGGGGCGAGGCTGGGATTGGGAAAACCCATGCCGCAAAGCAACTCTTGCAAGAATCGAACTGCAAAAACACCAGCCTTCATGCCAACGTTACCCTCGCCAACCTCGCTCGAGCTTTACCAAAACCCAAAAAATTGCCCGTCTGGGCAGAGTGGATTCTCGAGAAACTCGAACTCAACGAAGCCCTGAGTCTCGAGCAAACCACCGGTGCTTTTGGTGTGCTGTTTTCTGGGATTGCACCGTTCATTTTGCATCTCGAGGACGTTCACGAAGCCAGCCTGGAGCGGCTCGAGTGGATTGTCGCAATGGCGCAAACGGTCAAACGTTTGAAGGGCGTGGCGTTGATCGTCACCAGCCGCAGCGAACCATCAGAACCGTTTGAAGCCGTGCGGCTCGAGAAACTTGATTTTGGAGCGGTCAAAACATTGTTAGAAAGCGAGGCTCGAGCGTCATTGCCAACCGAGGCGCTGGAATGGATTCATGGCAAAGCGGCAGGGAACGCGCTTTTTACACTCGAGTTTTTTAGGTTACTGACGCGGCAAGGCTTTGTTTGGACTGACGGGCAAAAATGGCGCTGGCGGACTCCAAAACACGAGATTATGCCTGTGACAGTGGAGGCATTGCTCGAGCAAACGTTGCGAGATGCAGCCAACACGCCAGAACTCGAGGCAGCCTTGGGCGCAAAAGCCGTGTTGGGTCTGGATTGTTCAGATGAATTGTGGGCTGAAGTCGCAGAACTTCCACTCGATGTCATTCAAGAGACAAGACTTGAGTTTGAACGTAAAGGTGTGTTCGGGGGTGGTAGGTTTGCACATCCACTTTATTCAGAAACTATCATGCACAATCTTACTCCTGCACATCGTCAGAACTTTGCACGAAAAGCAATCGAGAAATTACAACACGATCCTCAAACAGCCCTGGCGTTTATTAAAGATGCACACCTTGAGCCAAGCAAGATACTGGAATTACTTGGGCGGGCGACACAATGTGCACGTGATGCCGGAAATATATTCCAAGCCTTGCAATATCAAGCCAAATCTGTTGAATATGCAATAGGAGAAGAACAATATCGATTGGCACTTGAAGCTGCTCAAGGTTTACGTTGGACAGACATCGTTCAAGCATGTCGCTTGGCAGAATTGGCAGCATCAGCTTCGGGCAATACTCAAGCAATTGGTTTATTTGCCGAGCTTCTTGCTACTCAAGGGCAGTTAGAAAAAGCAACACAAGTCCTTGAACAAATACCCCCCAAGGAACAAACCGAAATTGCTCGCCTACAACTCAAAATTCGGTCTGCGGCTCATGGATTTAGTGCTGTTGTCGAGTGGTGGCGAGAACATCCAAGTTTTGTTGGTGAAACAGAAACAGAGTGTATTATGGCTGTCGCCTTGGCAATGTGCGGAGAAAATGATGAAGCAGAACTTATTGCAGTACGCGTGCTAGCACAACCAAATCTTGAACCGCAATATCGCCATCAAATGCTTAGCGCACTTGGGAATATTCGCTATCACACCAATAACTCAGCGGAGGCGTTGGTTTTATATGAACAAGCACTTGAGGCTGCTCGAGAAACCCAACGAAATGACATAATAGCCGTAAGTTTGCAAAGTCGGGCAATAACTCAAGGCGAGCTTGGTCATCGTGATGAACAAATTGCTGATTTGCGAGAGGCAGTGAAATTACACTCGGAGCACAGTAATTATGTACAAATGACGCGTAGCCAAGTCTCTTTAGCTGACGCCTTACTTGATAGCGGAAAGTATGAACAAGCCGAATCATTGCTTCTTGAGGCTCGAAATTATTTGGCACAATTTCAATCTTCAATTTCGCTGGTTGAGTGCGAGTATCGTTTAAGCCAGTTGTATAGAGACTGGGGGCTTGCTTACACTGGAATGCTAGCCTTGAAATTTGGGCGTGCTTCTGTAGAAAATGCCAAGCAAGCTAAGAATTCAATCAAACTTGCTTGGAGTTTATGCCATGCCGCAATTTCAGAAGCACGTTTTGGTGATGTAAAACGAGCCGAACAATTTGTGTCTGAAGCTTTAATGCTTGGAACTGAATTGAAATCGTTCGGTCTGATTGGCTTGGCTCGTTTCGCCAAAGCGTTAGCATTTGAAGCATTAGGTGAACGTCATTCTGCGATTCAGACATTTCGTGAACTTGAACGTGACCTAACAGAAAAGGGATTTGCTGATCCAGCACAAGAAGTAGGACTTGAAATTGATCGTTTGACTAACGATATTCAAAGAGCTGCGACGCGCCTTGAGTGGTTCAAACACCAAGGTCTTTACAACTTAGCAAATATTACACAACGGTATTTTCCACAAATTTCGAGCAATGACATCGCCCAAATCCAAGCAGTAAATCTCTTTCGCCTCGAGCTTCTTGGTTCACCACAAATCACCCTCGAGAACAAGCCTCAACCCATCCGTGGTCAAAAACGCCAAGAATTGCTGGCATTGCTGCTCGAGGCTCGAATAGCAGGACGCGACGAAATCAACCGTTTAGAGCTTCTGGACAGTCTTTACCCAAATGAACCTGAAGACCGTGCAAGCTCGAGTTTGAAGCAACTGATTCATGGAATACGCTCGAGCTTTCATGCTGAAATTATTACAACCACAATCAATGGTTACGCCCTTGGGGATATCAAAAGTGATGCCGAAGAATTTTTGAGCACCAACGACTCTACCCTTTGGCGTGGCACTTACTTGGACGGCATCATACCCGAGCACGGTTTTGAAAGTGTACGCGAAAGCTTAAGTCTGGCGCTTTTTAATGCTGCAACATCACAACTCGAAACCAGCCCAAAAGAGGCGGCTCGAGCGTCCAGAATTTTACTTCAGATGAACCCGTATGATTATGAAAATTTGCGGTTATCGGTGCAAGCCTTCAAAGCCAACGAGAATTACAAAACCCTTGGACGAATCTACAACGATGCTCGAGCACGCTTTTCTGACGTGGGTGAAATATTGCCCGAACGTTGGCAGGATTTCCTCGAGACTTTAAAACCTGCATAAACCCCTTAAAACCTGACCAGCATCTGACCAGTCCTGTCGCAAAGTAAACGGCGAGAGGAGGCTGGGATTTGTGGAATGTTTACCGCTCGAGGACGAAGACGGTACTGTTTTATTTTTTTGTTTGTGTCCACGCTGCTTTCGCGCCCTGCCAGGAACTTCTTTTGAGCGCTACTGCATCAACGACGGCACGCCAATGCTCGAGTTTTGCCCTGTTTGCAAGACCCGTATCACCAGTCCGTATGCACGGTTTTGTGGTTGTTGTGGTCTAGCGTTTTCAACTGTCTCTGAAGCATCACAGTCTTGACAAGGGCATAACGCTTTACCTGCAAAAACCCGCTCAAAGCTGACTGCCATTTGACCAGACTTGGCGCAAGCTGCCAGAAGCCCGAGCTGGCAAGACAACAGTTTGGCTCAGAAAGGTTGCTTTCATGACCAAAACAACAGATTCTCAAAGCCCAGTATTTAGAAAACCGGTATCCATTTTTGATAGCACGATTGGACTGACATGAGCACCTATTTGGCATCGCTTGGCTTAATGGTTTCTTGCAACGTGATTTACAGTCTGGCACAAAAGTTTTTACCCAAAGATGTCAACCCGTTCATGGCATTGGTCGTGGTGTACATGGTCGCAGGATTTTTCAGTTTAATCCTGGCGTTTATGTTCAAGGTTGTGAACGTTCAAGAAATCTCGAGCACGTTTGGCAAACTCAACTGGGCTGTGCTGCTGCTGGGCTTGGCTATCGTCGGGATTGAACTGGGGTACTTGCTGGCGTTTCGGGCGGGTTGGAAAATCAGTGCCGCGTCGCTGGTGACAAACGTTGCCGCCAGTTTGTTGCTCGTACCCGTTGGCTTGATGCTGTTAAAAGAGCATATTAAATTACCAAATTTGATCGGTCTGGCATTGTGCGTGATCGGCTTGGTGCTGACCTCGAGCCGTTAAAAAACAACCTGCAAAACCTGACCACAATCTGACCAGCCTTAGCGCAATCTAAATCAAACTCGAGATTCAAGCGCTTGAATCTCGAGAATTTAAAAGGAGAAAGAACATGAAACGCCCATATGTTGGAATCATATTCGTTCTGGTCACGGCGTTAATCGCTTGCGAGCAAACCACCAAGCCGCCGCCAAAGATCATCAGTTTCACCGCTACCCCAAGCACCCTCAGTGCTACCGCAGATGTCAAGCTCGAGTGGGTGGTACAAAATGCTACAGGTCTTTCAATATCGCCAGATATTGGTGGGGTGGAGGGTACTTCTACGACCTTTAAGTTGAACTCGAGTAAGACTTTTACCTTGACCGCCAAAAATGATGTTGGGCAGGATAGCAAGAGTGTTGAGGTCCAACTGATACCAAACCTGCCTGTATCTACCTTCGTGATAAATAACTCTTTAGAACCAACGATCTCAACATTGCCCAGTTTTTCTGACGGCAAACCACGTGTAGTGACTACCCTTAGCGATGACGTTGGTACGAAAGCGGATTTTGTTCAAAATGAATTGACGGTAATTACTGCTGATAAACAAGCTATGGAAGGGTTTCTTGTTCGTTGGCAAGGTGAAATCATTCGATCTACTGAACTCAGTCAGACGACAGACCAAGCAAAACAAACCTGCTATTTGATACGGGTGAACCTAACCAAAGCTGATCCGAAGGGATTGGCTGAGGATCTCAAAAAATCTTTACCCAGTGTTCGAGGGGATTATGCCTTTGCTTCTGAAGATGGAATTAAGTTATTGGCAATTGCCACCAAAGAAAATAGTACCTCATTTTTGGTCACTCCAAATTGGCTCAGTCAGTCTCAAGCTTTTATTGACGGTTCAACTATTGAAGCGTCAATGAGTTCAAATTCGTCAGGGATGACTTACGCCAACAATGTAAACACTTGGAACTATATGCAATCTGGAGGGGCGCTAGACACTGGGGTCACATCTGCTTGGCAACTTTTGGCTATCACAAACAAATTGAACAATAAAATTCCAATCGCCGTATTCGACGGTGGAATTCGTAAATCAACTGATATTGCCGATGCAACCATGTTTGGAGAATGGGATCAAGTAAATAATTTTTCGTGTGGTGGGAAACCTTGTCTGTGGCATGGCACTGGAACCGCAGCCACCGCATTTGGCATTGCGGATAATAACTTTGGTTCGGCTGGTTCTGGTGCTCCAATTGCTCGGCGAATTGTTGTTCAAAGTCCAAAAACTGACCCAATCTTATTTCTTGAGTATGTTGTGAACGTGATTGGCACAATGGGAACAGGTAAACCAAAAGTTGTCAACTTAAGTGCATCTTTTGTATTGCCGGCTGTACCCGCTGGGTTTGCAAAACCGATTATGAGTGCTTTGTCTCTTTCTTTAAGACTCGCTGGTATTCTGGTCGTTGCTGCGGCAGGCAACGATAATCTTAATTTAGATGAACAGTCATGTGTAGATTTAGTATTAGAAAAGTTCTGCTGGTATAAACGAACATCATTGCCCTGCGAAGCACAATTTGTTTTGTGTGTTGGAAGTACGCAATCTTTGAATCGCACGAAGGCTGATTTCTCAAATTTTGGTAGTGGAATAGATTTGTTCGGACCTGGTTACGTTTGGGTTCCAGATACAACTGACAACAGTGACCTTGACAAAAATGCGGTTGTGGTTGACTCAGGCACAAGTCTTTCAAGTCCTTTTGTGGCTGGTGTGGCAGGGCTTATTTGGGCAGCAAACCCGAGTTTAAGTCCTGATGAGGTAGAGCAAATATTGCTTAATACGGCACATCTCCAAAATGGCGATTCTCGAGTTCCTCGGTTTGTTGATGCTTTTGCCGCTGTGAGAAACACTTTAGGAAGTGGCGATTTTTTCAAAGATCGCTTTGAAATCAATGACACTGGCGCGACAGGAACACCTCTTACACCTGGCTTCTATGACAGTTTAAGTCTGCATAACTCGAGCGACAAAGATTTTTACAAACTCAATTTTACAGATGAAAAATCCGAGGTCACTCTTGATTTTAATTACATCAATCGTTTGGGATCTTTGAATTCGGCTGGGATACTCTCAAGTTCAAACAATTGTGGACTTCCCAGATTAAAAAAAATTACTTCATCAACAGCAAATAATCAACGTACACTTCAGTACGAAGCTGCTCAAGGTTCGCACACGTTACGGGTGGGTCCCGAGAATCAAAACGTGTACACCATGAACATAAATGCTCGAGGCTTGCCTATGAACTATGACCCAGACGAGTTTGATACCCCTACGCGCAACGATTCACAAACGCAGGCAAAACAATTGGGTTTTCGTGACGAATATGGAAATATTCAAGCCAATTTCGACAATGGTCAGGATACTGACTGGTATGTGATCTACTCTCAACGAAATCAAAGCGACCAGAAAAAAGCATTTCATTTTGATATTGATCAATCTGATGTAGCAATCTCCGTTGAAGCCTACAAGCTTGTGGGTGGCAACTTGGTGCTGCAAGCTCAAGATGACTCAGCCGCCGATTGTACCAAGCTTCCGTCTTTGTATCTGCCCGACGGAACATATTACGTCAAAGTCTCGAGCACCGAGTTCAAACGTGGTGGGTATGTCTTTAGCAACCGTTTGCATGTTGAACTGCGAAATCAAAAGTTCATTCGACCTTTGCGTATCGTCAAGCTCCGCCCTACTCCTGGTGGTATCGAATACCTCGAGTTGTTGGGTAAGTCAGATGGCAATGTCTTTGCAATACCTGGTGGTGTCAAAGGCATTCAATTGCTTGGACAGGGGTTCCACTCGCAAGTGCTGAACCTTGAGGGCACGGTACAACGCGAAGGGCAAGCGATCAAACGCCCAGCCTTGCGCTCAAGCACTCGGGCTGATGACGAAGCGATTGGTGAAGAGTTGTCGTTTGATGGCTTATCAAACACTGAGGAATATATCCTGGGCGTATTTCGGACAGATATTCCAGACGACCTAACCGAAGAAGAAACCTCGAGATTGCCTGTACTGCCATATTCGTTAAAGGTTTTGAGCGATGCTGCCCCTGACCAGACTCCACCTGTGGTAAAGCTTTCGGTTGATATACCATCCGTGTTAACTGTCAAAACAGTGACAATTACAGCAGATGCCAAAGATGATGTTGGGGTAGACGGTGTATATTTTTACGAAGATAGTCAATTGGTCGGAATTGATTCTGAAGCGCCATACACGCTCGAGAAGACGTACAGTATGCTGCGGAACGGCACGCATGAATACACGGCGAAAGTTGTTGACTCGGCGGGTAACGTTGCACAATCACTCGATACCGTTAACGTTGGTGTGGACATCACGAACATGATTCTGAATCCAGAAGCCGAATGGGGTTTTGGTGAAAGCGATGTCAGCCCACCAGTTGCCATACCAGGATTTATTCCTGTGGATGGCTTGACCGTCCTTCGATATGGTAGCCCGAACGGATTGCCAAGCCTGGATGTAGCGGCACAGATCAACGGTGGTGGTAATTTCTTTGCAGGTGGCACATCTGATATCTCGAGCGCAACCCAACTCATGAATGTGTTTGATGCGGCGGCTCTGATTGATTCCGCTTCGGGTGTTGCATACGAACTCAATGGTTATTTGGGTGGATACGCCGATCAAAATGATTATGCCGAAGTTTCACTGTTGTTCCTAAACGAGAATGGAATTGAAGTAGGCAGTGAAAAACTCAAACCAGTGAATGTCACAGATCGGCAAAATCAGACGGCATTGCTGCCAAGGCAAGCCATGGGAATTCTGCCAGTTGGAACACGTGCAGTTCAACTCAAGGTCACAATGACCAAAGTTGAAACGGATGTACGAAATGACGGATATCTGGATAATCTTCGATTTGTTCTTCGTAAACCTTAAGGGTTTTCAACAATCCAAGCTCGAGTGACCAATCAAAACTCGAGCTTGGAGTTGTAGACTCTCAAAGTTCGAGCTTTGAACAACACCGCACCTGCAAAAACCCCTTAAAACCTGACCGCCATCTGACCAGTCATGGCGCATTCTGAGCATCTCGAGATGAAAACTCGAGATGTTTTGAAAGGGAAACCATGAACCGAAAACTTTTTGTGTTGCTCTTATTCGGATTTACCTTGGTGATGAGCGCTTGCGACAACACTCCGAAAAATGAAACTGGGACCTTCAACTCGAGCCGCTTTAACAATTCAACTTTTAAATAGGAGATTAAAATGAAGGCAAAAGACATCAAAGGTTTTATGGTTGGCGCTTTGGTTGTGGCTTCAAGTTTGAGCGTGCTTGCCGTGGTGCAAATCCCCAACGTTTTTAAACCAGGCGATTTGATTACCGCCGACGGCATGAATCAGAATTTCTCGAGTTTAAAAGCGGGCATTGACGCGGTTGAAGCTTCTGTCAACAGCAAGCAATCTCGGGTTTCTGGCACGTGCGCGGCTGGCTCGAGCATTCGTGTGGTCAATGCGGATGGTACTGTGACCTGCCAGTTGGACAATGGGGGTTCTGGTGGCTCGAGTTACACGGCTGGAACGGGTTTGAAACTGGCTGCGAACGAATTTAGTGTGGATGCGACCAAAGTTCAATCTCGAGTGACTGGGGTTTGCGCGGCGGGCAGTGCGATCAAAGAAGTTAAACCTGACGGGCAAGTGATTTGTGAAACTGTGGGCAATACCGGCGGTGGTGTTGCAGGAGTCTCGAGCGTCAACGGAAACACGGCGGGTGTTACGCTCGAATCTGGCAGTACCAATTTAACGATTGACAATTCGCAAGCTGGAAAAGTGGTTTTTAGCGTGGCAAACACAGGTGGCTCGAGTTATACGGCTGGCTTGGGATTGACTTTAACAGGGACACAATTTTTGGTGGACACCAACGCAATTCAGGCTCGAGTGACGGGCGTCTGCGATTCTGGGACGGCGCTGGGTGGAATTAACCTGGACGGCACGGTGAATTGTACTGCCGTTGCTGGTTTTGGTGGGGCACTGACAGGTACAACTGCCACGCGTACTGGCTTTTCTATTGCCAACTATGGTGACGGAAATGCTTTTGATGCAATTACTTACAGCAACACGAACGGAATCGCCATTACGGGTACATCTTACGGCACGACAGGTTTAAGCCTTGGGGTCTACGGTAATGCCACCAGCAGTCCTACGGGAACAGGTATGGTCGGCAAAGGTGGCGTAACGGGCGGTTATTTTGAGGCAACTGGTGAGCCATACGGTGTGTATACCCCAACTGGTGTGTACGGCGTTGCACAGTCAAGTCAGGGTGTAGGTGTCAAAGCGCAGGGAAGTACGGCACTCGAGGTGAATGGCAATATCAAAGTCAGTGGGTCAACTCCTGCCGCATTTCGTGTAACAAACCCAATCCCCAACGACCCTGTCGCATCAAACACCCCGATTGATAACCCAATCACCAACAACGATCCAAACGCTATTATTTTGATTACAGGGATCAATGGCGCACAGTTTTCGACCACGCTTTTTTATGCACAAAATAAATGGAGCATTGGTTGTAACATTTTGGTCAGTGGTGCGCGTTGCCCGACAGAATTTAACGTGTTGGTTATCAAGCGATAATTTAACCACTGCGACCAAACCCACCATAACTCAAGATCAAACAACCTGTCTCGAGGAAGCGCCAACCTCAAGCTGGGCTGCTCGAGAGCAATAGCTTGGTTTGAGAATCTCGAGTGAAGGGAATACTTCTATGAAGAGGCTTTTAGCGATTTTTGGATTGCTGATTCTGGCATTTGGTTTACCGGCTTGTAGGCTCGAGTGTTTTGGTGATGGACCCATCACCTGGGACAGCGTCAGCTTAACGCCCAACGTACTTCAGACGGTGGCTGGTGGGAATCCAATTGGAATTGTCGTTAATGGAAGCGTTCATTGCGGTGGTTTTTCACCGCAATTTACTTGAAGCCTCGAGCCTGCGCTGGGTCAGGTCAAAGCATCTAATTATCCTCTGTCATTCACGTATCAGCCACCCAATGCCATTGACGCGACAACCGATGTCAAGATTATTGTTCACTTTGATGGTTACGGATAAAACACGAAATCAGATATGACCATTCGAGTCCTGAAACCCTAAGAATATCGATACGGGAGGCACAATGCGAAAACAATTTTTGATCTGGCTGATTCTCATCTCGAGTTTACTGTTCTCGGGTGGCGTTCAGGCGGCACGTTTGGAAGTATTTCTTGGGGGTGTTTTCCAAAACATTTTTGGCAGTGTCGAAGAGTTTGTTGAAGTTAGTCCTGTTGTGGCTGGAACAAATTCCAAGTGCTCGCTGGGTTCTAGTTGCGTGTTTACCGTACCAAATGGAACAACCATCACCATAAAATTAACCCTCACGCTGGCAGCCCAAGAGTTTCTTGGTTGGGTTGATCCTCTGCCTGGCGTGGATGCCAATAAAGTCTGTATCGGAGGGAATGGATTAATCTGTACTTTCGATACTGGGCAAGACACCACGTATTTTGCAAAGGCTGATGTGGCAACCACATTTGGGGCGCTTCAGATCACATTTGATCAGGGAACGGCATTTCGTAAGCCAAACAGTGCCGAGGTGGATGTTCAGTATTTGGGTGTGAACGATGCGGCGGTGTTTACGATTTCGGTTTTAAGTGAAGGGCGAGAATTTTCACCGTTTTTGACTGGACCTTGGAAGATCGTGGCGGTACGCGCAGAGGATACCGAATGCCAACTTGTGAGTGGTCAAGCAACCTCGGGTTTTGCAGTTCAAAAAACGGGAATCACAGCATTGGTTCTAAGGTTTAAACCAGATCGTTGTGGTGTGATCGCTCGAGTGAACGGCGCAAAGGGTGGACAAATCTCGAGTTCACCTGAGGGTATTGCGGCTTGTACGGATTCATGTGATGCGTTTTTTCAATTTGGCTCGAGCGTGTCTTTAACAGCCAGCCCCAATGCTGGGTTTGTCTTTGATCGCTGGTCAAGTGGTGAAAGAACCTCGAGTATCAGTGTTTCTGTGACACAAGTCAAACAGACCCGAACCGCTTTTTTTGTGCAACCCACCAGCACCACTGCCGACCTGGAGCTAACACAAACTGCCCTCAGCACCACCATCACCCGAGGCTCGAGTCTCAATTTAAGTTTGAGCGTCAAGAACAATGGTGCGGATACGGCAAGCAATGTGACCCTCAGCAATCCCTTGCCAGATAATTTTGCCACCATCAGTTTTGTTCCAAGCCAAGGTTCTTGCAGTGGTACAAGTTGTAACTTGGGCGATTTAAGCGCTGGCTCGAGTGCCACGGTCACACTCTCGACCATTCCTGCGTTGGCTTTGAACAGTTACACCAACACCGCCAGCGTCTCGAGTGGCATCACCGACCCTGTGACAGGCAACAACACCTCGAGTTTGGTGTTCACGATTGTCGGAGATGCCCCGCCTGTCAAAATCAGTCTCGGCTCGAATAACCCTGCCGCAAAAACCGTACTCAAAGGCGCAAGCAACGTGGCAGCATTGCAAGTTCTGGTGACTCCACCCGCAGGCTCGAGCGTGACCGATTACGCGTTGGCGGGAATAACGCTGCAAGCTTCGGGAACGGGCAATGATGTCGGTGATATTACGGCGGTCAAACTTTTTCCCGACAACAACGGCAATGGTCTGGTTGACGCTGGCGAGGACACACTGCAAATCTCGAGCGGCGCGTTCACCACCGACGATGGCACGCTCAATCTTTCATTTGCCCCGACAGGAATTTTGGCTGGACGAAATTATTTGATTGCGCTGGATTTTAATTCAGTCATCGCCATGAATCAATTTGGAATTTCTTTGGGTGGCGTGTTGATGCTGGCTGGGATTGGCTTCTCGAGACGCCGCAAGTTCGGGTTGGGGTTGTTGGCGCTTGGTTTGATGGTGACGCTGGTCAGTTGCCCTGGAGGTTCAACAACACCCGAAACACGAACCTACAAACTGAGCCTGAACGCCATCAACATTCAAAAAGCTGGCTCGAGTGCTACTGTCACTGGTTTACCACTTTCGGGTGCAACATTGACGGTCGAAAAATAAAACCCGAGTGATGCGTTTGTTCTGGCAAGGCGTAAATTTAAATGTTTCGCCAAGAATACACGGGTTCGTACCCCAGCACTTCTCGCGCCCGATCTATCGAGAGCAGGGTTTCAAATTCGCCGAGGTTGGCTCTGACCCGCACCCCAGGGAAAACCTCCGCCATCAATTCGCTCGAGGATCGGTTCATGACCGTGTCACTTGCCGCAACAATCAGGTTGACCGAGCCAATCACGGGTTTTTCCAAACCCAAGCAGCAAGCCTGTGCCACGTCTCGAGCGTCCACGTAACCCCATAAATTCCATTTTCGCAGGTGCGGGTCGTGTTGAAAACTTGCGAACTTGGCGTAATCGTGGGATTCCATGATGTTCGAGATTCTCAAACCCACAAAAGGAATTCCTGACCACCTCGAGAATTCTGCCGCCATGACCTCGCCGACCACTTTGGAGAGCGCATAACTCGATTCCGGAATCGGAAAATGGTCTTCATCGACGGGCGCGTAACGCGGCGGGGTTTCAAACGGCAAACCGAGCGTGGTTTCGCTCGAAGCCCAGACCACGCGACTGAGCTTGAGAATTTGCGCGGCAGAAAAAACGTTGTAATTCATGGCGTTGTTTTCCAGAAAAGTTCTGGCGGGCGCAAACAGCCCTGGCGCGGGAATGTTCGCCAGATGCACCACTGCATCCGCCCCCTGTAAGACCTCGAGTGTCTGAGCAAAATCGGTTAAATCGGCGCGAAGCGCATGAAAGTTCTCCCCAAACCCTGAAAGCTCAAAGTTGCCCGCCAGCGTTTGGTCAACACCCAAAACCTGATAACCATGCTCGAGCAAATAGGTTGTGACGGTGCGTCCCGCTTTGCCGCTCGAGCCTGTGACCACAATTTTTTTCATGACAAAAGTATACGCGCCTCGAGAAAATGTTTACGCCAGCGAGAAGAACTCGAGCAACCCTAATCAACACACCGTGCCGCCTTGCCTGATTTGATACACCAAGATTTCAAGGGGGCATCAATGGAGAATTTATTGCAACTCGAGCATCGTCTTGTCGAATTGGCGGCGTGGAAAGATCAGGTTGCAAGATCAATGTTCTCGAGGATGAATTGTCAAGTTCGGGCGCGGCAGGTTTTGAACTGAATTTCACGCCCTTTTTGGTGCGGAGTCTGAAACTTGCTTGAAGCTTGAACAGCCCGCTGCTTTAGGGTTGTTTTTGCCCAGAAGGTTTTGACTCTTCCTCGAGCATCAATTTGGAAATGAACGCGCCAGCACTGTAAACGTGCTGGTAAACCACTTCGGCAGCCTCGAGCGCCTGACCGTCTCGAGCCAGTTGGACAATGCGTTGATGGTCGGGTTCGCGCACCAGAACATTCTGGGTGCTTTCAACGTATTTGTGCAGGTAATGTTGCACCCGGCTGCGCAGGGTACGGATGGTGTCGCACAGATGCGTCTGTCCGGAGTTGGCGTAAAGCGTGGTGTGAAATTCCATGTTCAAGCGTGCAAAGTTGGCGAAGTCAAACGTGCCGCGCAGTTCGGCAACTTGGGCATTGATGCGCTCGAGTTTGGCAATGGCTTCGCTGGTCATGCGTGGCACGGCTCTCAGGGTGGCGTGACGCTCGAGCATGGCGCGGAGTTCGTAAATTTCGAGCAGCTCTTGGGGAGCAAAACGGGTGACTTGAGCGCCTTTGTGCGGATGAATTTTGATCATGCCCTCGGCTTCGAGCACGCTCAGGGCTTCGCGGATGGGCATGGTGCTGACCTCGAAGCGTTCGGCGAGCGACTCGAGGCGCAGCCATTCGCCAGGCTCGAAGGTGCCGCGTACGATTTCGTCGCGTATCTCGAGCACCAGAGCGTTTTTGATGGTTTTGGAAAATTTTGGCATGGTTGTCTCTCTAGGATACTGGCTCGAGGCTTGCGAGATTGCGTTTTGGGTCTTGCGCTTGATTGTGATCTGGGTCTATGATAATTTGATCAAACATCAAATACAAGAGGGCGCTCGAGTTCAGCCGAAACGTTGAGGCGTCATACCAAAAAAAAGATCAATTCGTCGTGCAGGACGTTACAAGCCGCCAAGCCAAGGTTTGCGGTCTTACAGGAGGGCTACATGAAAGCAAGTGGAAAGTTGGGCATTGCCATCACATTGGGCGCAGGATTGCTGTTTGGCATCGCCAGCGTGCAGGCGCAAGACAAAGGTCCGATCAAGGTCGGTTTTATTGGCGGGCAAAGCGGTCCATTTACCCAGATCGAACCTGCCAAAATTGTCAAGGCGTACTTTGAGCGAATCAACGCGAACGGCGGCATACAAGGACGCAAGCTCGAGTTTTACAGCGAGGACGACCAGACCAACCCAGGACTCGCCAGCCAGGGGGCAAGGCGTCTGGTTGACGACATCGGCGTGGTTGCCAACGTCGGCAGTGCCAGTGCGCTCGAGTGCAGCGTCAACGGCGCGTATTACGTGCAAAAAGGTCTGGTTTCGATTCAGGGGACTGGCGTTGACCCGATCTGCTTCAAAAATGCCAACATCTCGGCGGTCAACACGGGTCCGTTCACCGCAACCACGCTGATCTTGCAGTACGCCGCCAAGCAACTGAACAAAAATAAAATTTGCGCCTTCTTCGCCCAACTGCCAGGACTCGAGCCGGCTTACCGTGAGGCGGTGATTGAATTCGAGGAGAACAGCGGCAAAAAAGTGGTGGTGCAAGATTACAGCTACACCCCAGGCAGCGACCCAACACCGTTGGTCTTGAAAGCCAAACAAGTCGGTTGCGAGGCAACCCTGTTTGCTGGCAGCGACGCCTTTGCGATTTCCTGGATGAACGCCGTCAAAACCCAGAATTTACTGAAAGCCAGCACCTGGATGTTCATTGGTTCGACCTACACCGAAGCCTTCGCCAAAGTGATGGGTTCGAGCGCCAACGGCAGCGTTGTTGCCAGCGAGTTCGAGCCGTACCTCGGTCAAGGCAAAGCTCTGGCAGATTGGAGCGACCTGAGCGCCAAGAACGGCATCGGCAAGACTTCCTTTAGCCTTGGCAGTTATTTGGCAGCCGAGATTTTTGTCAACACCATCAAAACCATCAAAGGCGAAATCAGCCGCGAGAGCGTGACGGCAGCCTTCAAAAGCATGAAGCCTTACAAGACCCCGTTAATGGGAACGCCATTCACCTTCGGCAGTGCCGCCAGCCACCGTTCCAACCAGAGCGTCAAAATCCTCGAGATTCGTGACGGCGCGTACCGCCTGGCGTACCCAGGTTGGATCAAACTCGAGTCCAAGAAATAAGTGATCTGAATGCTTCAAGCCGCCGTAGCAGGTTTAATCTCGGGGGGCGCTTATGCGCTCCTCGGGGTTTGTGTGGTGCTGTTGTACCGCATGGTCGGCGTGCTGAATTTGGCGCAAGCCGCAGTGGGCGTGTTTGGAACATACGTCATGCTGGTGGTGTACGGTCTGGGTTGGGGCGTCTGGACTGGGGTGCTGCTGGGTCTGATGGCGGGTGCTTTGATTGGCGCATTACTGGGCAGCATCATGTCCAAATGGTTTTCTGAAGCCCCGTTGCAAACCCGCTCGAGCGTGACCATTGCCATGCTGATTGCGCTTTTGACCATTGGTTTGCGGGTTTTTGGCAGCGACCTGCGCCCCGCCCCAGATTTGTTCGGTAACTCGAGCTTGGAAGCTTTTGGCGTGGTGATACCAACCGGGGCAATTGTGGTGATTGCCCTGGCGGCACTGCTGGCGTTTGGCATCGGGCGTTTTTTGCAACGCACCAAAGTCGGCACTTGGCTTCGTGCCCTGTCCGAACGACCCACCGCCGCCGAGTTGCTGGGCATTCCGGCGCAAGCCTTGACCGTCGGGGTTTGGGCGGTGGCAGGCGCAATCTCGAGTATTGCCGTGATGCTGATTTTACCGACCCGCACGCCAGATTTTACGGTGCTGACCTTGCTGATTTTACCCGCGATGGCGGCGGCATTGGTTGGCGTGTTTAAAAGTTTTGGCATTACCATTGTTGGCGGTTTGAGCATCGGTCTGATCGAAGGGCTTACCTCGAGCATCGGTTCGATTGCGCCGTTTCGGCAAATCATCTGGTTTGCGGTGATGCTGCTGGCATTGTTGTACGCGCAGCGTAAAGAGGTTTGGGATGCTGCGCGTTGATCCGCGTGTCATCGTTGTCATGGCGCTCTTGATTGCCTTGCCCTTGGTGCTGCCAAACTATTTTCTGTTCCTTGCCACCAGTATCATCATCTCGAGCATCCTGACCTCGAGCGTCGGACTGGTCACGGGCATGGCGGGCATGGTGTCTTTGTGCCAACTCTCGTTCGCTGGGATTGGTGGCTGGGTGGTGGCATTTTTGAACGCCAACGATGTGCCAGTACCGTTTGTTTTACAAATTTTGTTGGGTGGTCTGGTCGCCGTGCCAATCGGTTTGTTGATCGGACTGCCCGCGCTGCGGGTGCGCGGCGTGAATTTGGCGGTGGTGACCTTTGGTTTTGCCGCGATAGCCGATTTGATTTTTACGGTGGTCAATTTTCCTGGCGGTGTGATCGGCAAACCGATTTTGCGCCCCGATTGGCTCTCGAGCGACAAAAACTATTACTGGTTTTGCTTGCTGGTGGCGTTGTTGGTGATTGCCGGTTTAAACCAGGTTTACCGTGGACGGTTTGGTAGCGCCTGGTTGGCGGTCAAACATTCCGAACGTGCCACGGCGGCGCTGGGTTTGAGCGTGCCGCAAACCAAACTGACTGCCTTTGCGCTCAGTGCTTTTGTGGCGGGCATCAGTGGCGGTTTGATCGGTGGACAGTTGGGGTTATTGTCTGCCAGCAACTTTGCGCCCGTCTCGTCGTTGGTGTTGTTTGCGGTGGGTGTGATGGTCGGGGCGCGTTACGCGCAGGGCGCAATTCTGGCTGGCGCGATGGCGTGGCTTGTGCCAGAAATCCTCAACCGTTTGCGATTGCCTCAAGATTTGGGCAATCTGATTTTTGCCGTTGGCACGATTCAAGCCCTGAAAGACGGCGGTGGTGTCTTCGAGGTGATCTCGAGGAAGCGCAGACCCAATATCACCGCAGAGGCAAAGTATGGCTCGCCGCTACAAGAATCGAATATTTCAAAGATCGAACAAAATACCAATTTAACTATCGCGCTCGAGTTAGAACACCTCACGGTTTCTTATGGACAGGTCAAGGCACTTTCCGAGGTCAGCCTGACCCTGTTCGAGGGGCGGGTGCTGGGTTTGATCGGACCGAACGGCGCGGGCAAGTCCAGCCTGGTCGATGCGCTGACTGGTTTTGTGGCTTACCAGGGCAGCGTCAAACTCGAGGGGCGAACACTCGAGAATCTGAACGCCACCGACCGGGCGCGAACGGGTTTGCGGCGCAGCTTTCAACAAGACCGCACGATTCCAGATTTAAGTGCCAAAGC
>JANLWR010000167.1:0-3536 GCA_031364625.1 Deinococcales bacterium
CGTTCAACCAGATTGGTTTTGAACACAAATTCAGAAATCCGAGTGCTGACGGCAGTTAATCTAAAAGTGATTTCGGCTCGAGATTCTTGGAGACGAAAAGCAAGTTGTGGTTGCTTCCAAGTTAAACGGTAGGCAATGAACTGTTTTTTATGCGTCATGTCCAAAGACCCCGAGGTCAACGGTGATATCCGTGTATGTTGTTTCTGCCAAGATAACAACATTTCCACGTTGCTGTAGCCATTCGTAGAAACCTGGGAAGAGTTTATTGTTTTGTGCTTGCATACGACGGGATTCAAAAACCCAGATGACATCATAGCCACTGCGTTCATAAGCAATGGTTCGCATCTCGAGTTCTTCTTGGGTGATTGATGAAAGTTGGCATTCAACCGCGATGAGGTCATTGTCTGTTGTTGTTACTAGCACATCGGCAATGCGTTTGGCATCGCGCAGAATGACCTCGAGTTCAACTTTTGCGTTTTTGTAAATGTGCTGCATTGCGCTGGCTGCCGAGTGTTTAAGGCTCAAGTGTGCGAAAGACTCGGGTTCACTCCATGCAAACCACGCGCAATCTGAACCTGGCTTGTGTTTAAAGTGCCAAATTTGATGTTCTCCCATGTAAGGGTGGACAGGCTGGTGACACAAGCGGCAGAACCAACTTGTGTCACGAATTTTGGTTTTGTTTTGGTCGGTTCGATCTTTTTGATCGAAGGTAAAAGCATCTTCGGTGGTGCTGTTTGGTTCTGGAATGCGTTTGGCAGTCAGCATTTCATGTCCTCTCGTTTCCCATGTTCCTACTGAATGCGCTTGAGTTGAGGTTAAAGCTCAGGTTGCTGTTTCCCAGTAATTCGGTGTTTCTCCTGTCACCCAACGGTAATCAATCCCCAATGCAGCAAAATACTTCTTGGCGGCAATCAGTTTGCGTCCTTCGTTTTGAAACCGTAGTTTCTCGAGGTCATCACTGCCTTTGGTTTCCCGCACGAGTTGCACGCTACCCGCGCCGTTGGGCATGATGCGGACGATGCCCCAGTCTGGGTTGTAATTGCCAATGATTTTGGGCAGCCCGAGTTTAAATTTTCCTGGGAATTTGAAGTAGAAAACGATGTTGTTCTCGTCGTCACGCAGGCTGTGTTCGACGAATGGAACTTCGACGGTGGTGCTGTCCACTTGCACGCGGTCATAAAGGCTTTTCGCGCCACCGTCAATCAATTCGCGTCCTGCGTGGTTGACTTCTTTGGGGAAATATTCGTTTTCGTCTAATGGCTCGAGGTGTTTGTTGAAGAATTCCACACGGTCTGCAATGTGGTCTGCCAGTGCGTCTTTCAGGGTGGTGATGAAAGTGTTCGTCCAACCTTCAGGGTTTTTGAAGATTTTCAGGCGGTCTTCTGCGTTTACGCCCAAGAAAATTTCGGTGATGGTGGCTCGAGTGAGGTTAGTTTCTTGTTCCGCTCGAGCGATAAAGTCATTCACGGCGTGGTCTGTGGTGGCAATCAGTTGTTCGCGTTCGCTGTTTGGTTTGGTGCTGGTTTCTTGGAAGCGATGTACTTCGGATTCGCTGATTTCGACTTCGTTATCAAATTTTACGCGGGCTTCGCCGCCGTGTTTCCAAACGCGTTTGACTTTAAAACCGCGAAAGTGCAGGTTTTTGGTCTTTAAGAATAGATCATCTTTCTCGAGCAATGCGAATACTTGCGTATCCATTGGAATTAAGCCAAGGTCACTGATTTTACCGTGCGTGTCTTTACTCTCGAGAATGATTTTTGCCCAGTTGCCTGGGGTGGCGCGACCATCGGGGTGCGTGAACGCGGCACTTTCAACCCGTAACACGTAATCGGTGACAATGTAACGTCCTTTCGAGACGGTCAGAATCGGTTGTGGAAACCTGGTACGGCGCGGGTCGTTCATGCGTTCAATGGTTTTGCTTATTAGGTCGGGCGTGTCAATAGTAATTCGGTACGAAAGCCTGTGCGATAACGAAGCCCAGAAGGTTTTGAACGCGTCAAGCTCGAACAAATCATCGCGGCGTGTGGCTTTGCTTTTTTCGGGTGTTTGTGGTTTGGGCGGCGCACCATCACCGTCGTCAACGTAATTTTGTTGCAAGTTGGTCACGTAAGATTCGTAAGATTCGTTCGCTACAACCGTCAAAATATTGATGTTCATACCATCGGGGCGAGTGCCTTCTTGGTCTACGCACAACCGCAAACCACGCCCAATTTCCTGACGTTTTTTAATACTGGCGGTGTTTTTATTCAGGGTGCAAATCTCAAACACTTTCGGTTTGTCCCAACATTATTTTAAAGCGCGGGGCGCTAAAATAAACGACACTGGACTCGAGAATCCAAGTAAACGCTCTTTGTCTTGCATAATCAATTTGAAAGCTTCTTTGGCTTCTTTTTCCGTGGGGTTTTCGTTGGTGGCATCGTCCACGATTTCGTCACTCGAGCCTTTTTTGGCTTTTTTCTTGGCAAAATAACCCGCCCGTACTTCGTTCGCGGCAAACGCGGCAAAGCTTGGGTAATCTTTTTTTAAACAGTTGAAACTTTCATCAAAAAGTTTGCGAATTGTGCCTGGTTCGGTGGTGTAATTTGCCACACGATCAATAAAAAACAACGATAAGACTTTAATCCCGTGTTTCTCGAGTTGTGCTTGACGTTTGAAATGCGTCTCCAAGGTTCTTTCGATCTGGGCTTTCCAAACATCTACCCTCGAACCAATCACTTCGTCGCTCGAGGTGATTTTGATTTCATTCTCGAAAATAACGCGGTTTGGTTCGTCGTTGCTGGCAAGTGCGATTTTTTTCACCACAAAACCTTTATGCTCCTCGAGTTTCGTTTTGGCATAAAGATCATCGCCTTGTTTTAAAGTTAAAACCTCAATTTTGCTGATTCCATCTTTTAAAGTAATGGCACGAACCCTAGCCGAAATAGCCGCTTTGCCCCGCCCTGGAAGGCGAACGATTTCCTCGAGTTGCAACAAATTCGCGGCAACCCCCGACAAATCCGCAATACCAATCACTTCGATCTGCTTCACCAGACCACCCCTGAAGGCTTCCATCGGTGTGAGCTTGTAAACAAGGTTCGGCTCATGCTCGCGGCGGTGAGTGGCGCTGTAATGCAGCACAAACAAGGGTTTAAGGGTACGCACCGCCTGCATGGACTTGTCCGAAGTCATATTTTGCGGTTCGTCCAAAACAATAATCGGACGCACCGCCTGAATCCATTCAAACGGTTTGCGTTCACCAGGCAAACTTTCCGTGCTTTTGTAAATTGTATTAGAAGCCCGATTAAACGATTGCAACGTCATGAAAAGCACGGTTGGAAACGGATTGCTGGCAAAACTTCTTAAGTCACCCAGCCTGTCACCATCAAATTCGATGCGAGAAAAATTTGTGTTGCCGTAAAGAGACGCAAAATGCGCTTTCATGGTCGCAAAGGCTTTCTTGACCCCTTCCAGAATCGCAATGCTTGGCACAACCACAATAAATTTTCTTAAACCGTACCGTGTAAACAACTCGAGCATCGTCCGAAAGTACACATACG
>JANLWR010000257.1:0-2955 GCA_031364625.1 Deinococcales bacterium
GGGACATCTTCCAAAAGTACATGACCGCCAGCCAGCACCGCCGCCAGCAGAAACTCGAGGGTGTCGTCTTTTCCGACGATCACTTTGGCAACGTTTTGTTTGATCTGATTTCCGAATTTTTGAATCATGGTTTGTCTCCTGAAAGTGGTTCAAGTTTGAAATTTTGTTTGAGTGCGCCAACAATGCGTTCCGCCTCGAGCGCTCCAGTTTCGTCGCTCAGTTGCCCGTATCGCACGGGTTCGTAAAGTTTGGTTAAGTTTTGAACATCAATGCTTGAGTGTGGTGCAAGTGTTCCGACCCATGCCGCAAACTCGAGTGGGGTTTGGTCACTGGAACGCTTTATGTTTTGGGTTTCGCAAAGCCCGAGAAAGACCTTGTAGGTTTCACGGACTCGATTGGTGGCTTGAATTTGAGATGTCAGGCTCGAGTTGCTGCTCAGTTCAGGTTCTTCTGGGATTGCATTTCCCGTTTTTTCCCTGGTGATTCGGTACGCCCAGTATGCCGCCGCCAGCACAATCAAAAACATCACCACACTCAACATTGGGTTTGAACGATTGCTTTGCTCGAGCTTGGTTTCGGGTGGATTTATGGGTTCGCCTCGAGATGGATTCTGACTTGCACTCTGAATTTCGGAAGCTGGTTTTGCACCCTCGAGTCGTGGCGGCGGTGTGCTCGCCCAAACGAACAACGCCAGCAAAACAATGAATGCCCCGAGCAACGGAATCAATTCGGAAAGTTCGGGTTTGCGCTGCCCCTTTGCGGTTTGTGATCGGTTTCGTAACAGAGCAAAAAGCAATGCCATCATCACCAGCAAAAGCGCAAAATTTGCCAACAGCAAAGCATTTTGCAGGTTCGAGTCTGCTGTTTGAGATTTCTTGATGCTCGAGCGACCCGAACTGGTGTTTTCAGTGCTAGTGTCGGTGGTTTTTGGTTTTGGATTCGGTTTGGGTTTTGAAACTGGCATGGTTGCATTATTGAATTGAAACCCTGCTGGGCGAGCCAACAAGATGCTGAATGCCGCGATGGTTAAGCCCAAAATCGCCAGCGCGATCATGCCAGAACGGTTCTGAAACTGCATACCAACCCGAATTCTGACGGCTCGAGCGTTCATTGCACCAAGCACACAAAGCCCTATCACGCCAATCACAGCCGCCGCGCTTGGATTCAAGACCAAGAGGATTAACCCTGACAACCACACCCAATAATTACGTTCTCGGATGCCATCAAATGCCAGACCAACCAGCAATGCCAGCAAAATTCCCAGTGCCATCCAAGAAAGTCGCTCGAGAAGATTGGAAAAATTCAGGGGTAACATCAAAAAAGCGCTCGCGCCAGCATAAACACTTGCCCACGGCGCGAACAGTTGCGTTTTGGCATTGCGACGAATTAAAAACGGCAACAGTACGGCGGTAGCCACAACCCCAAGCGGTAGCCAGTTCAACCAACCTGACGCGATGAGCGCCGTAAAAACCAGCACCCACAAAGCATCTCTTAATGGTTGAGTCGGCTCGAGGTGCTCTGTGACGGCGTTCAAAGTGCGCTCAGTCTAACAATCGGACGGGTTTCTCGAGTGTCAAACTTGTAGCACGGTCATCGTTTGGGTTTGCTGCAATATTCGAGCGCCATTCTTGGAGCGCTTCCTCCGCTTTAAGCGCATCTGATTCAAGGATGCTCGAGCCGTACCGCACGCGCCCGTAAGCTTGGGTTAAGGCATTTGTGGCATCGCGCAAGTTTGGGTGATGCACCGTCACGCGCCGTGAAAACTCGAACGGTGTTTCAACTGCTTCTCGGGGTAACTCGAGGGTTGCAAGCAAACGCAACCACAGGACATAAGCGGCTCGGACACGGTTTTCTGGAAGCTCGAGAGACTTTGATTGCTTGCCTGGGAACTGAATGATGTCAATGGGTTTAAGGGCGCGTTTTGTCAGAAAAACCCGAATCCAATGTAGCACCGAGATCACCAAGCCTGCAACAAAAACAACCATCAACACGCTCGAGAACCAACTTGGCAGACTTGGAGTTTGAATCGGAATCACATTGCTCGAGAGGGTTTTGATCGTCCAAAAAATGAACAGCATCACCAAAACGCTGGCGAGTACGAACACCAGCACCCAATCAAATTTTGTTTTGGATTTTTTCTTGGCTGGCAGTTCTTGCCCTAAAACCCGCCCCTTCGTTAAACGCGCTTGCGATTGCCACAGCATCACCGCACCCAAGAGCAAAATACCAACCACAATCGCTCGAGGGTCAAAGCTTTTGACTTCAAACGGTTGGACTCGGGTGCTGAAATCGGCTTGAGGATATGAGACACTGACTTTGGGCGCGGGTAACTCGAGCTTGGGCAGCAAAATATCTTGCACGCGCCACGGAGCGGGATTGGGCAGCAACAAACTCGAACCAAAAACAAAAACCGCCAAAGCCACCACCCCCCACCAACGTTGCAGCTTGCCGTGCTGCATCGCTCCTTGAGCGGGAGACAATTGCGAACGCCAACGGGTTGTGGCTTGGACTGCCAGAAAAGTCATGCCCAAAAGCGCAACACTGCTCGGTTGCCAGATCACCAATAACCCTGCCGCCCACCATCCTGTGCTCGAGTGTTCATCCTGAGCCTGCAAGACGCTCCAAATGGCGTAAAAGCCAAACATTCCCAGAAGTGCCGCGTAAGCCCTGGTTAAAGGATCGCTGTTGGTCGCCAAAAACCCGATAACGCCAGGACACCACAAAAGCGTTAAACCGTACCAACGGGTGCGCTTGAACTGCCAAGAAACCAGACCAAACAACACGCACGCCACCCAACCGATGGGGTGCAAATCCAGGGTTTGGGCGGCTGCGATTCCGCAAGCCATTACGGCAAGCGCATCGCTGAACTCGAGTAGGAGCATTTGAGTCAGTTTAGGTGGAAGCTGTGACACTCGAGTGTCGAAAACACTTGGTTTTTCATTTCAGCTTGTGCTG
>JANLWR010000279.1:0-1885 GCA_031364625.1 Deinococcales bacterium
CGGGAAAATTCGACCTGAAATACGGCGTCGGACTGACCCTGACCCCCTGGGAGGGCGGAACGTTAAGCTCGAGTTTTCGGTTTGAAGGACGCTATTACACGACCCAAAACCCAAACGGCACATCTGACGGCGAAAAGTTAGACCCAACAGGCGAATATGAACGCAGCGTCGATTACCAGTTCAGCACCAGGTTCTCGCAAAGTATTTTTAAGGACGTGGCTCGAGTTGATTTTAACGCCGATTACAGCGAGACCACGGGCGAGAGTCCGTTTGGTTTTGACAGCGTCTCGAACCGTGAAGCCACACTGCGCAGCAGTCTGGGGTTGACCGTGACACCTGCCACTTGGTTGTCATTCACTGCCTCGCAAAGCCTCAGCGTGACCGCGACCAGAGAACCCAAGTTTGATGCCGCACAGTTCAGCCTGAATTTCACGCCAAGTTTTGGCAACTTAAGCCTCAGCGCCTCTCACAACCTCGAGACGGGAATTTTGCAAGCTTGGAACATTGGGGGCAGCATCAACACGCCGTTTGGCATTACATTTCGCTTTTCGACTGGGCAGTACCTCAACACTGCAATTGGTGGTTTGTTTTATCTCTATTCACCGTTACAACTCAGCCTTAACTATTCTGGAGATGGTGGCAAGTTGACCTCATCGCTGAACGTCACCCATGACCTTAACCCTGACGGGGTCGTGCAAAATATTGGTTTTACCTTTGGTTATCGCTTTGGTGATACCGAAAACCCGTATACCTTCAGCTTCATTCAAAACCTGACACCGCCGCAAACCGTGACTGGTGTTGACGGCAAAAATGCCTTCTCGGTGTTGCGCGGTTCGACCCGTTTTACCTGGCGTGGTCTGAGCGTCAGTTTTGACAACAGTTTCGACTTCAAACCCTGGATGTACAAAGATGTTTATAGCAACACCAGCCTCTCGAGTTCTGGCAGAATACCACCCTCGAGTTTGAACTTGAGCGTTTCAGGCGATGCCCCATTCAACTGGAATCTCAATTTCACGAGCTACATCGACCTGGCAGAAGTTGCCTTTTACGAACCCAGACTCAATGGCAACCTGACCACCCAAAATCCAGGCTCGAGTTTTGACCTGACCCTGGGATTCCAACTCAGGCTGCCCGATATTACACAGACCGATTTTCGATTCTCGAGCCTGAGCTTGCAATTTGGTTGGGATGTCGTGCCTGGGTTTAGTGTTTCTGGTTCGATCACCTATTCAAGAAACCTTTCGGCAGGAATTTTCTTTGACACCTTCAACCTCAATCCCCTGGCGTTCACGGCAGCTTTTGCTTCCGAAGGCTCGAGCAAACCCGATGTGTTTTTCAGCGTGGTTTTAAAAGGCACGTATGTCTTTGATGACGATCCAAAGTCCAATGGGATTCCAAATTTTACGGGCACTGGCGTTCCGTACCGCACAACTTGGCGACCGGTTTTTATTCTGACTTTTGACCTGTGTTGTTACACCTTGCGTTTTACCTTTGACAGCACACCAGAACGAGGCTCGAGTTTTACGTTTAGTTTTATTCTGCCCTTTGGTGGCGAGCAAAAAGCGATTGTCAGCGATCCCGATGGTTTGCGCTTTCCAGTGCTGCCGTTTATTCCAACGATCAAATAAGGGGGTTTGATGCGAACATTACTTTTAGTACCGTTTATCTTTTTGATCAGTTGCACAGGTTCTTTCGAGGACAGTGGAACACCCGTGCGATTGGTGCTCAGCGTCAATCCAGACATAGCCAAAAATATTACTTGTACTGGTCAACAATTAGCCGTGTCCCAAGCTTCAGGCTTGGTAGCTCCAGGCTTGGTGCTTTTAGACCCCAACCGTTTTTCAAGCTCGAGCAACCAAACCAATTCTTGTGGAGCGTTTTTTGC
>JANLWR010000290.1:0-3142 GCA_031364625.1 Deinococcales bacterium
CATGCCCTTTTGAAGCATGTCCGAGCAACTTTAAACACCATCGCTCGAGACTCACAACCTTCCAGCTTCAATAATGCTTTTCAAAAATTGTTGCGTGCGTTCGTTTTGCGGGTCACTAAAAATCTGTTCAGGCACTCCCTCTTCGTGCACCACGCCATTAAACAAAAAGCAAACCTTGCTCGAGACTTCCTTGGCAAATCCCATCTCGTGGGTTGCCAGCAGCATGGTCATGCCTTCCTGCGCCAGTTCGCGCACAATGTTTAAAACCTCACTCACCAGTTCTGGGTCTAGCGCCGAGGTGATTTCGTCCAGCAGCATCACCATTGGTTCCATCGCAAGTGCTCTGGCGATGGCGATGCGTTGTTGCTGCCCACCCGAAAGTTGATCGGGATACGCCAGCGCCTTGTGATCCATTTTGACGCGTTTCAGAAGCTCAAAGGCGCGTTGTTCGGACTCCAATTTGGACATTTTTAAAACTTGTCGCGGCGCGAGGGTCAAATTGTCCATGACGTTCATGTGCGGGAAGAGGTTAAAGCTTTGAAAGACAATGCCGACATCGCGGCGCAAACGGTTGACATCGACGCCAGGACCAGACACGCGGTCATCGTTGATCCGAATTTCGCCGCCCGTGATGTCCTCGAGTCCGTTGATGCAGCGCAGTAACGTGCTTTTGCCGCAGCCCGAAGGTCCGATCAAGCACACCACCTGATGCTCTTCGACCTTTAAATTGATGCCGCGCAAGACCTCGACATTGCCATAACGCTTGTGTACATCGTTGATCTCGAGAAAACTCATCGTGCTCCCCTGGTTTTTCTCGCGTCATTCTCGAGCATCCTGTCCACAAAACGCGCCTGTGGAATGGTGATGATGACAAACAAAAACGCGACGATCGTGACGGTGGACAGATTAAAGTAATTGCTGGCAAGCATTTTGGATTGGTTAAACGCGTCTATTGTGCCGATGACGTTGACGAGTGCCGTGTCTTTTTGCAAGCCGATAAAATCGTTCAAGAGCGGCGGGATGATACGCCGAATGGCTTGCGGCACGATCACAAAGCGCATGGTCTGGGTGAACGAAAGCCCCAAGCTTCGTGCGGCGGCAAATTGGCTTGGGTGAATACTTTCGATACCAGCGCGGTAGACCTCGGCAACGTAAGCGCCGTAAGTCAGGGTCAGGGCAATTATTGCCCAGAGGGTGGTCAGGTCGTCAATGCCAAATTTTGCTTGCAAGAAAGAGCTTAAACCATCGGTTAAACCCGTAAGCGGCAAACCGAAACCCACCAGGTAAATCGTAATGATGCTCGGCAAGCCTCGAAAGGCATCGGTGTACAGGGTCGCCAGCAAACGAATCGGTTGCCCGGCACGCCCTGGGATCATACGGGCGATTGCCACGACCAGCGCCCAAATTAAAATAAAAACTTGAGCGATACAAAAAATGACCACGTTGGTCATGAAGGCTTTTAAAACCAGACCGAACTTATCGACAATCAAGGACATTTTAAAGAACGTGCTGCCCACGGCGACATCATTGGTGATTAAAAACCAAACGGCAATTGCGGTCAAAACCGCAAAAACCCCGTAACCGAGCGCGAACCAACTCGAGCTTTGAGCGCTGGCGGTCCGAACTCGAGCGGTAATCAGATCATTCTTGCGCAGGGCGTTCTGGGCTTCTCTGGCTTCCCGCACCCCTCGGATGGCGGGAACAAATAACGCCAGGGGAATCAAACCCACCAGCACCATGAGGGCATCGAACAGGCTAGAGCCGATTTTGTTCTTCTCGAGCGTGAAGCGTAAAAATTGCAGCACAGACCAGCAAGTCAGCACCGTTAGGGCACACAACACCACTGCCACCAAGGAGAACGGCAGCACATTCGGGGGTATTGAAGGTTTACGAAAACGCGATTCTCGAGCCGAGTCATTCATACTGACCCACCCAGAGCTGAAGATTGTTCGGAGTTTGTTTCATCCCGCTTTGAGTTTTACCACGAATTGGACTGCGCCATGAAAAGCTCGAGCATCAAAAAACCCCAACCAAAACTCGAGGTTAGGGGTTTTTACTTGTTCAGTGTTTTACGGACGGAAGTATTTGACCGACATTGGATCGATGCTCATGTACTTTGCCACGAGCTTGCGAACGGTTGAATCTTTAATCAAGGTTTCAATGACTTTGTTGATCGTTTTGTTGTTGGCATTGCCCTTTGGAAACAACGCACCGTAAGCCTCGCCAGTTTTGTACTGGGCAACCACTTCAAATTTGCCGTTTGATTGTTTGGCTTGCGCCATCAAAATCGAGGTGTCGGTCATGGCAAGGTCAACCTGACCCGCTTGCAAGGCAGCGAACATGCTTGGGGTGTCAGGGAACACTTTAACCTTTTTGATCTTTAAGGTTTTGGTGGCAAACGATTCACCCGTCGTGCCCTGTTGTACGCCCCAACGCAAACCTTTAATACTTTTTTCGTCAATTTTCTTGCCTTTTTTGACCATCACACCAGCATCAGAAGTGAAATACGGTGTGCTGAATTCCACAACTTTTTGGCGTTCTTTGGTGATTGAAATCTGACTGAGTGCCAAATCAAAATCGCTGGTTTGACCCGCCACCAAACCATCCCAAGCCACGTTTTTCACGACCAGTTTCTCGAGTCCCAAACGGTGCGCGATGTTGGCTGCCAAGCAGTACTCCGTACCATCTTTGATGAGTTCTGGAGTGTCACCGTTGTACCAACCTGGAGCCGGCAAGTTGACTTCGACCGTCAATTGACCTGCGATGGCTGGCGTGAACTTGGCAGGATCGCCCATTTTGCCCGTGACCGTGCAATTGCCGTACTTTGAAGCCCCCATTGCGTCTTGGGCGCTCGAGAGACCCAAACCCAGCGCGGTCACGGCAGCCAAACCCAAAGCCATTAACACTTTCGTTTTCATGTTTTTCCTCCTGTAGAAACTGCCCGCTCAGGATACTAGGAATCTCGAGCGGGTGCAATCGAGCTGAAAGAACCTTAACTGAGAAGTTGCACCTGATGACTCTCGCGTCAGGCACGAAACCCAAGTCGGACTTCAAGTTCCCGTCAGTAAGCTGAGAGTCCTGTGAACAAAGAAGCCCGAACCATATTCAACACCATCCAAGCCCTCTTCACCACCAACCATCA
>JANLWR010000292.1:0-2627 GCA_031364625.1 Deinococcales bacterium
CGCATTACATTGCCGTCGCGTCTTGCAGAAAGTCGAATTTTTTGTGATGCTCGTAGGGTGTAATAGTCTTGGTCTTCGATCCATTCCCAATACAATCCATGATCTTGATAAATTTGCTCCCAGGTCATTCGACGCAATTTTTTAAATGTCCCCATGACTTTGGCGAGATCGGGTTTCTCGAGTTCAAAGAAATCACTTTGAAAACCCTCATCGTTTAAGTCTAGTTCGATCATGAACGGCGGCTCTTGGTTTTCTTCTGCTCGCGTTCTTCGGCAAGTAACAGGGCTTTAGCGAACAACAAGTCCATTTCTTCATCTGTGGTGACTCGAGTGGGAGTTGCTTCCAGGCGCTTTAAACCCGCTTCAATCTTGGCGGCGTTCTCTGGGGTGTGCATCCAGCGTTCGTCGTGCGGGATGACATCGGCGGTTTTGATGCGCCACACGCCTTTGTCTATTTGCGTGACCAGCACATGCTGACCTGCGAATTCTTTACCCAAATAAATTTGTCCACCTGCGCCAATGGTTTTGACTTGTGATTTCATGATTTCATTGTAGCACTGTTTCATGAAACCAAAAACGCCTGACAAAATTTCTGGCTTAAATCTCGAGATTCTCGATTCGGAAGTAATCATTTACATCCTTAAACTTGAGTTAGTAATACTCAGATTTTACCAAGTAGACAATTGGTAGACGACCACAATGCTTAATACAGGACAAGTCCAAAGCCACAAAACGGCAACCGCACACGGGAGGGCGGAAATCGGACGGTGCGACTTGAGGAGAAATTTGCAGTGACCCGCAAAACTCGAGCAGCCTTTAAGACCATTTTAATACCGAAAAATCTACGCTCTGAAAAGCAAAAGGAGGCACGCATAAGACAACAACCCTTAACAACATCGGGAAATCAAATCCGAACTCGAGCATCAAAAAACTCGAGACCAACATTGAAATTATTAGGAGGATGTATGAGAACAAATTCGCAGTACAAAAAAATACAATGGTTGATACTCTCGAGCCTGATGGCAGGCGCGTTAACCGCCTGTCCAGATGCAGGGACAGGACAAGCAAGTTTTGAAGTGACAGGCAAATCACTCGGCTCGAGCTTCGTGGACGGCACGAGCATTCAACCCGCCGAGGCGATTGTCACAAACACCAGCAGCATTGCTGGAATGCCCCCGCAGGTTTCGTTTAACATGACTTCGGATTTGGAATTCTCGAGCATTGATAGCACCATTTACGCTTGCGACCCAACCAGTGAAACCGTGCTGGTTTGCACTGCCAAGGACGGTGCGAAACTCGAGGGACAAGCACAAACCAATTTGAAACCTGTGTTTGACCTGGTCTATAAGAATGTTGACGCGCCCACGGCATTACAAGCAAGAACACATTTGCTTAACCTGCCAATCAGCATCAACAGTGCCGTGCTCACAGCCCCAGTCGTACTTGCCGCCAGCACCGTGACGGCTGCGGCATCGGGTTTTGATTTAATCATTGATAAAACCGTTTCCAGACCGTTTGTGGTTGATGGAAGTGGCAATGGAAGCGGTGAATTTACAATCACAGCAAGCCTCGGCAGTACCCCACCGCCATTTCCACCTTACGTGAAGATTCAAGACCCTGTGCTGCCTGCTGGTTACGCCTACGATTGGACAGTCATTTACGCCAACAATGCCATCCCAGCGTACCCGTGGAACTGCGTCAAGACTGGACCAGTTGCAGGACCTTGGGGAATCTCATGTACACTCAAACCCGCATTTTTAAGTACATACCCATACCCACCACTCGTACTCCCTGTTAAAGTCACAGGGTTAACGAACTTAAGTACACAACAAAATTGCCCTTGGCTTTACCCTTTGCTTGGCGATACTGTTAACAACAACAACCACTTAGGACCAGCCCCTTACGCCAAACCATGCACCAAGTACACACCAATCAAATCCGATTTGGCAATTGCTAAAACCCAAATCGCCCCGCTTACAACACCAGCCAATTCGTTCTACTGGGGTTTGCCAGGTCAATACCAAATTATTGTGACAAACAATTCTGGACCAGCCCTGAGCACTGTCACCATTCAAGACGCACTCACCAATATCCCTGCTGGATCAGTAATTGCGTTCACCGCCGCATCGCCAATCACCACCTCGCCAGGTTGGACTTGCACAGGAACATTCCCAACCCTGACTTGCACGTACTCTGGTGCACCTGTGGCTGCTGGTCAAAGTTTCCCACCACTGGTCTTAAACGTCACTCTGAAACCAGAAAATCCAGCCCTTGCCCAAGGCGAAACCAACTGCGCTAGTTTGGTCAATGGCAGTCCGGTTGGTGTCCCTACTCCCATTGCCTACAGCGACGCGAACAACCAAAACAACAAAAGCTGCATTGACAGTCAAAACATGGCGCTCGAGCCATTTGATGTTGCGATCACCAAAAAGCACTTGAACACCAGCGTGACCCCTGGCGGCATGGTCAACTATGCCTTAAATGTGCAAAACATTGGCGCTGGTGACGCACCAGGTCCAATCGTGGTGACTGATACCTTGCCAGCAGCATTCTCGAGCACACCAACACCAACTTGGAGCGTCAGCCCTCCAACTGCCGCAACTTGCACGGTTGCCTTCCCAACCATCA
>JANLWR010000309.1:0-1830 GCA_031364625.1 Deinococcales bacterium
AGAAGGGTCGGGGATGAGAGGGAAAAAGTTTACGCATCTCGAGTTTTACAAGGAGACATCATGTTGGGGTTGCTCGAGCAAAGTCCGTTGTTGTTGCTGTTTTTGGTGGCTGGGATTGGGTATCCAATTGGGCGTTTGAAATTGGCGGGTTTTTCGCTTGGGGTTTCGGCGGTGTTGTTCACGGGTTTGGTGTTTGGTTCGCTGGCTAGCGATTTGAAGCTGCCAGAAGTGGTGTATCAGTTTGGGTTGGTGTTGTTTGTGTACACGATTGGTCTCTCGAGTGGACCTGGTTTTTTTGCGGCGTTGCGGCGCAAGGGGTTGCGGGATAATCTTTTCGCGCTTGGGGTGTTGTTTGCGGCGGGCGCTGTGGTGGTTTTTGCCAGCTTGGTTTTCAAGCTTAAGTCTGCAAGTGCCGCCGGTTTGTTCGCAGGGGCTTTAACCAACACTCCAGCCCTCGCTGGGGTACTCGAGACGCTCAAATCGCTTGCCCCGAAAGCCTTGCTCGAGCAAGTGTTGGTCGAACCGGTGGTGGCGTATTCGGTGGCGTACCCGATTGGGGTGATTGGGATGCTGCTGGCAATTGGTTTGTTCGAGCGTTTCTGGCACGTCGATCAAAGGCTCGAGGCGAGCCGAGCGCCAGAGTTAAAGGGTTCTTTTGAGGGCATCACGCATCAGAGTGTGGTGGTCACGGCTTCAAATTTTCAAACCCAACCGATCACGCAAATTGCCAAAGAACGCGGTTGGCATGTGGTGTTCGGGCGTTATCAACATGCCGACAAGCTAAGTCTGGTCAGTCCCCAAACGAGCCTTCAACCTGGCGATGTCATCAGTTTGGTGGGTTCACCGTCTGAGGTCAGGGCGGTCATGAGCGAATTGGGCGAACCCAGCTCTGAAGCGCTCGAGTTAAACCGCGCCAACCTCGATTTTCGTCGGATCGTGATTTCCAACCCCAGCGTCGCGGGACGGAGCTTAAATCAACTCGAGTTGCCACAACATTTTGGGGCGATCATCACACGGGTTGGGCGCGGCGATGTGGATTTGCTGCCGAACAAAGATTTTAAACTCGAGTTGGGTGACCGGGTGCGGGTGGTTTGTGCGCCAGATCAGATGAATCAGGTGGCAAAAGCTCTGGGCGATTCGTACCGCGCGATTTCGGAGGTCGATGTCATGACCTTCAGCGTCGGGATTGCGCTGGGCTTGCTGCTTGGGGCGATCAGTGTGCCCTTGCCTGGCGGCTCGAGTTTAAAACTTGGCATTGCGGGTGGTCCACTGATTGTGGGTCTGATTTTGGGCGCGTTGGGTCGCACTGGTTCGGTGGTCTGGCAGTTACCGCACAGTGCCAATTTGACCTTGCGGCAATTGGGTGTGATTTTATTTCTGGCTGGCGTTGGCACGCGTTCGGGTTTTGCGTTTGTCAGCACGTTCGCGGGTGGCGGCGGCATATTGTTGTTTGTGGTGGGTGCTTTGGTTACGTGTTTCACGGCTTTTTTGACGCTTTGGCTAGGCTATAAAGTTCTCAAAATTTCGTTTCCGATTTTGACTGGAATGCTGGCAGGCATTCAAACCCAACCTGCCGTTCTGGCGTTTGCCAACGAACGCGCCCAGAATGACTTGCCGAACATGGGTTACTCGAGCGTGTACCCGATGGCGATGATTGGCAAGATTTTAATTGCGCAACTGCTGCTGACGATATTGCGTTAAGGATTTGTCCTGAAATAAAATCCGCAAATGCAAGGCGCGGCTTCTTGACCCTAGGGCAGCACCTAACGGGCTTGGGTCGCAAGCAGCGCCCCTACGCAAAAAACATTGTCCTGTAGGGGCGAACCATCT
>JANLWR010000322.1:0-2814 GCA_031364625.1 Deinococcales bacterium
ACCCTCAACCTCATCCTGAAGTGCTTCCTCGATTCGGTCACTTATCTTGTGAGACTCGAGCACGGTCATGGCATCGGGCACGAACAAATGAAATTAGATAAAAATGGTTCGTCCGGCGTGTCTGGTGCGAAAATCGTGCGCCTCGAGCGCCCCGGTGGCATGAAGACTGACCAGACGGCGCACCCGGCTCACCATTTCGGGACTGGCGGCGGCGTCCATCAGTCCATCGACGCTTCCACGAATCAGTCCCCATCCGCTCCAGAGGATGTTGAGCGCCACAAAAATTGCCATGGCAGGGTCAAGGATTGCCCAGTGGGTTACGGCTGCCAGACCCACGCCGAGCAGCACGCCAACAGAGGTCAAGACATCGGTCATCAGGTGCTTGCCATCGGCAGTTAACGCCACCGAGCGCCAGACCCGACCACGGTGAATCAAAAACACCGCCCAAGCACCGTTGATGACGCTTGCCAAACCGTTCATCAGTAAACCCAGAACGGGCAACTCGAGCGCGACTGGATTTGCCAATTTTGGGTACGCCTCACGAATAATCAAAATGGCTGCCAGTACAATCAAAACGCCTTCGATGACCGCCGAAAAATACTCGGCTTTGGAGTGACCGAACGGATGGTTTTCATCGGCGGGACGGCTGGCGACTTGCAGGGCAATAAAGGCAAACAATGCCGCCGCCACGTTAATGATGCTCTCGAGCGCATCTGAGAGCAGCGCCACGCTGCCCGTCAAAACCCAAGCAAAATACTTTAATCCCAAAACCACCAGGGCGATGGCAATGCTGACCGCCGCCACTCGGACGGCGAAGATTGAAGTTTTAGCGGCGCTTTCCATCGCAGCAGACATTATCATGACTCAATCTGTTGCGCCAGCGAACGCAAACTTTGAAATTGGCAACAATTATAAACGCGAACTTCAGGATAAGATAACCCCATGAAACTCGAGTTTGGCGCTGTGCTTTACAGGGTAGTTTACAAGGTCAGGCTCAGTTCATGAACGCCGCCTTATCCCTCGCCATTCAAGAACGTTTTATTGAGTTGCCAACTTTTGATGGCACGCGATTGTATCAGGCGCTTGAAGATTTGGATATTTTAACTCAAAAACTGAATCTCGAGCCGTTGGGGTCTTTTATTATCCTCACCAAAGAAGAAATTGAAGATGCTGGGGTGGACTTGATGGATTTTATGATGCCCCAAAGCGAGTGGTTTGAAGCCGAGGACGTTCTGGAAACGGTTTTTAATTTAAGGGTTTATCTCGAAAAACAAGAATCTGCAATTCCCAACGCATTAACGGTTTTGCCCGAATTAAAATTGCTCGAGTTGGCGCTCGAACTGTGCGAAACCAATCAGATTGCCGTGAGATTCACGCTTGAAGTTTAAAACTCGAGTAGACTTGGGTCATGCAAATGAAAATCTCCAGTTTTGGCGCAGCCCATACCGTGACAGGCTCGAATCACCTGCTCGAGATGGACGGCAAGCAAATTCTCTTGGATTGCGGTTTGTTTCAAGGTTCTAGGGCGCTGGACGATTTAAACGATTTGCCCTGGGGGTACGACATTCATGGCATCGAAGCCCTGTTTTTGTCGCACGCGCATCTTGACCATTCTGGACGACTGCCAAAATTGGTGAAAGACGGCTTTAAACGCCAAATTATTGCCACCCAAGCCACCAAAGAGATTGTCGAACAACTTCTGAACGACAGTGCCAAACTGCAACGCGAAGATTTCGAGCGCAACAAGCGCAAAGGTCGTGAAGCCAAACCGCCGATGTACGACGAAGACGATGTTGCCGCGACGCTCGAGTTGTTTGTACCGATTGAGTACGGCAAGCCGCTCGATTGGGGCAATATTTCTGTGACCGCCCAAGTCGCGGGTCACATTCCTGGCAGCGCCAGTTTGATGTTTGAATGCGCGGGTGAACGATTCGTTTTTAGTGGCGATTTGGGCAATGCCCGAAAAGACATTTTGCCCGACCCAGTACCCTGCCCAGACGCCGACATTGTGCTGATGGAGAGCACCTACGGCGACCGTGACCACAGACCTTTTGAAGAGAGCCTGAAAGAACTTGCAAAACTTTTGACCGAAGCTTCACAAAAAGGTGGCAAAATATTGATTCCAAGTTTTGCCCTCGAGCGCACCCAAGATTTGCTCTACCACATTGCCAGACTCGAGGAGCAAAAACTGATTCCAATCCTGCCCGTGTTTGTGGATTCGCCGCTGGCTGGGCGCATCGAAAAAACCTACAGCACCGCGAAACACGAATTTGTTGATGATATTCAAAAAATGTTTGAAACCAAAGACCCCTTCGAGACGGCGCGGCTCGAGTACACCAAAACCACCGACGAATCCAAAGCCTTGAACACCATGAGCGGCAGCGCCGTGATTATTGCGGGCAGCGGCATGATGACGGGCGGCAGAATTTTGCATCACCTCATGAACCATCTCGGCGACCCGAAAACCAGTTTGGTGATCGTCGGTTTTCAACCCGAGGGCGGTTTGGGCAGACGCTTGGTGGACGGCGCGGAGCGCATCAGAATCAACGGCGAGGACGTGGCGGTGCGTGCCAGCATCCATACCATCAACGGTTTTAGCGCCCACGCCGACCGCACCGAGTTGCTCGAGTGGTCAAAAGAAGTCAAGGGCGAAATTCGTTTGGTGCACGGCGAAATGAAGAGCATGGAAAGCCTGACGGCAGCCCTGAACGCTCGGGGGCAAAAAGCCAGCATTCAAGCGCCGAGCATTGCCATGCCAGGCGAGGGTGGTCACGCCAGCGACGGTGAGTAATCCGTTTTAAACCTGAACCATCA
>JANLWR010000332.1:0-1950 GCA_031364625.1 Deinococcales bacterium
GTGGACAACGCCGCCAAGAGCCTGCTGTCCGAAGAACTCGAGAAAGCCCTGGGCAAACTGACCGAACGCGAGGCGATGGTCTTAAAACTGCGCAAAGGTTTGATTGACGGACGCGAACACACGCTCGAGGAAGTTGGACAGTATTTCAACGTGACCCGAGAGCGCATTCGTCAGATTGAGAACAAGGCGCTCAGGAAACTGAAATACCACGAGAGCCGCACCCGTAAACTCCGCGATTTCTTGGATTAAACAATCACCACCAGAAGTTCTTGAATCAAACGGGCGAGTGTATTCTCGCCCGTTTTCATTGCCAGAAATTATGTCAAACTCGAGCCACAGGAGAATTCAATGAAACTCAATCACCTTAATTTGATCGTGACGGACGTTCCCGCAACCAGCGCCTTTCTGGAAAAGTATTTTGGTTTGCGCACCATCGCGCCAGGCAACACCAACATGGCGTTCATGACCGACGACACTGGGTTAATTCTGATCATGTTTAAAGGCAAAGAGGTCAATTATCCCGAAGGCTTCCACATTGGATTCATTCAAGACTCCGAGGCGCAAGTCAACGAAATCAATCAACGCCTGAAAGACGATGGTTACGACGTACCCGAACCGCAACGAAACCAGCAAGGACGCTGGACATTTTACTTTGATTCCCCAGGCGGATTCGTGATTGAAGTTGAATACGTGACCTTTGGGAAGTAACTCGAGCCTCAGGCAAAATACTGAACTTAAATCTTTAACGCAGTCCGAGATGACCTCAAAATAGACAATCATTTTGGGCTAGAAAACTCTTGCTGCTATACTGCCTCATGAAACTGCACGAACGACCAAAATTAACGGGAAATCCCCCTGGAACATTGGTCAATGTCAAACGGGTTGGACTCTATCCGACCTTTGTTCTGCGGTGGTTGTTGTCTTCTGCCCGCCTGCCAGAACCAGTTGATATTCGTCACAGTATTGATCTGTTTCGAGTTCAGTATTGGACAACACGCTTTGATAACGCTCCAACCATCGCCTCGGGACTTGTCGCCGTTCCACGTGGTGTCCCTTTGCGCGGCGTGGTCTTTTATCAGCATGGAACGAATCCCACTCGAGCCACCACGCCGTCGCAACCTTCCCTGGGCGAGGGCGTACTGGGGTCGGCAATTTTCGCTGGCGGTGGCTACCTGTTTTTGGCTGCCGACTATATTGGACTTGGCACTTCAACAGAGATTCATCCGTACATGTACTCCCCGAGTACCGTTGCTGCCGTGCTGGATTTGCTCAAAGCGGCTCGAGCGTTGACCAGCCGTATGAAACTCGAGTGGTCATCTCAAATTTCGCTTTTTGGATTTTCACAGGGCGGTCATGCCACAGCCGTGGTTCAACGTGCCCTCGAGAAACTTGGCGACCCTGCTTTTCGCGTGATCGCTTCAGCGCCCGTGGCTGGACTTTACGACTTGAGATGGATCAGTATTCCGAATGTGCTTGCAGGGGAAACCACCGGTTTTGCCCTCTACTTGGGCTATCTTGCCAATGCCTACTCGAACATTTACCAGCAACCACTCGAATCGTTACTGACCGAACAGTACGCCAAATTGATCCCTCAACTTTTTGATGGTAAACACACTGGCAAACAAATAGAAGCAGCCTTATCAACTCCCCGCGCCCTTTTTAAAGCAGAATTTCTCGAGGCTTACGATGCTGACAAACCACACTGGTTTTTAAGTGCTATCGAAGAGAATCAAGCTTACAATTGGAAACCCGTCGCACCAGTTCGGATGTTCTACGGCGAGGCAGACTTGGATGTCCTCCCTCGAGATTCGCTTCATGCCGCCGAACACATGACCAGTTTAGGTAGTGATGTTAAAGCTTTGTCTGTTGGTGACTACGATCATGTGCAATCGGTTTATCACGCCATTCCAAAAGTGCGTCGTTGGTTAGATACGTTTCACCCCTCAAGTT
>JANLWR010000353.1:0-2103 GCA_031364625.1 Deinococcales bacterium
ACCTGGAGCGCGGCAAAGAATTCTGTTTTGGTCTCAAGTGTGATTAGGTTTTCGTCGCCCAGTGGTCGAAGGGCTTTTTCGACCTCTTCGCGTTCGTTTAAGCGCAACAAACCGTGATCCACGAAAACCGCCGTCAGTTGCGAACCGATGGCTTTGGAGAGCAGCAATGCCAGCGTGCTCGAGTCCACCCCGCCAGAAACAGCCAGCAGCACTTTGTCCGTGCCAACTTTGGCTTTGACGTCCGCAATCAAATTCTCGAGGATGTGCGCGGGCGTCCAATCGCGGGTGATGTTGCAGATCGCCAGAAAATTCTCGAGCAATTTAGCGCCTTTTGGCGTGTGAACGACCTCGGGGTGAAATTGAATGCCGTACCGTTTGAGGCTTGGGTTTTCGATTCCTGTGACTGGCGTATCGGTGGTGCTGGCAGAGACGAAGTAACCCTCAGGCAGACTTGTGGGCGTGTCCGAATGGCTCATCCAGGCGACAAATTCACCAGTCACGCCAGCGAACAAATCGCCAGAATACGACTCGAGCACGGCTTTTCCGTATTCCCTTGTGCCAATCCGTTCGACCTTGCCGCCGCCCGAGTACACCAAATACTGCATTCCGTAACAAATGCCCAAGATTGGAAGCTCGAGTTCCATGACCCCTGTGGCGGGAACGGGAGCATCGGTGTCGTAAACACTGGCGGGACCACCCGAGAGCACGATTCCTTGAGGGTTGTGCGACTGAATTTCGTCGAGGCTAGCATTGCCTGGCAAGATCACGCTGAAAGCGTTCAATTCGCGGAAACGACGTGCGATCAGGCGGGTGAATTGAGAACCAAAATCAAGGATGACCAAACTCATGACGGCTAGTGTACCCCGATTCGCAACCGAACTCGAGCCAAAGAGCAGCTATATATCAATGTTTTAAGTTTAAAGAAACCTTCACACAAGCTCAGGTCATGATCCAATTTGACGTGAGGAACAAGATTGTTGGCTTGGGGATTTCCTCATGATTTTCACAATACTCATTTTTGAGATGAATTCTTCATCTCTCTGGGATAAGTTTGTGGTCTTTGTACGCTAGGGTGCAACGCAGAAGTAAACGTTCAACGGGAACGTTACAACCCAAAAGGAGTCATACATGAAACGCAACATCTTAAAATCCTTGGTCGCCGTGACCGCACTGAGTTTAATAGGCTCAAACGCATTCGCAGACGGATTCTCCGCATCGGTTGATGCCCCAGTCTTTCAAGGCAATCAGTTCAATTTCTCGGTCGGTGCAAGTCTTAATTACAGCATCGAAGTCATGCCAAGACTTTTTGTTGGCGCGAGCCTCAGTCCGACCTTTGTGATTGACCCAAACACAGGCGTGGGCGCATTTTCATTGGCTTCTCGAGTTGGGGCGAAATACGTGGTCAGCATTGTCAAAACCTCGAGTTTGTATGTTGATGTGCCAATTGGTGTCGGTGTGGACGTGGCAATTGTTCCAGCCGTCAGTGTTGCGGCTGACGTGAATGCTGGCATCAACATCAATTATGTGATCATGCCAAACCTGAAAGTGCTCGCCGCCGCATCGGGCGAGGTTGGTTATAACTTTACGGCTGGCGCAGTGTTTTTTGGTGCCAACGGCACGATCGGCTTGTTCTTCGAGCCTGTCAAAAGCGTCGAATTGTTCGCTCGAGGCGAGGCAGGTTTTAGCAACAGCACCGCCAATGCCAGCTACTCTTTGATCGGCGGTTTGTACTACACCATTGTGCCACAGTTCAAATTGGGTCTATATGCGGGTTACAACAACCTGTTCTCGAACGCCTTTACCAACGGCGGCTTTGTGGTCGGCTTGCGCGGTTTGATCGCCCTCAAACCGGGTTCGCTCGGCATCGAGGGTGCTTTTAAACCATAAGCTCGAGTGTATAAACTCGCATCACTGCAATTGCTATTGATTCTGGCTCGAGACGTGCTAAACTACCCACTTGGGCTGTGAAACCAAACTTGAACAAGCCCCCAAATTTGGGGGCTTGTATTTTTATGCAGTTTCTCGAGATTATTTGCAAAGGTTATACAATTCGATGATTCTGAGGTTTTAACTCACAAATTAAAAAACCGTTGTTACCAAGGG
>JANLWR010000357.1:0-5729 GCA_031364625.1 Deinococcales bacterium
GGATGGTGGTGCAACCCGTCCAACCTTGAATGTCGGTGATGGTAAAACCTTCGGGCAGGTAAAACTCGGCTCTGATGTTTGTGGCGGGGCTGGTGCTTTTGTTGTGAAGGTTTACCGCGTAAGTCAACTTGCCATCAGCTACGGCGCTGGCTGGGGCTATCATTGAAACCTCGAGGTCGGCGGGTTTGCTTGGCGTCACGATCAAATCGGTTTTTAGATTCCAATTCAGGGTGTAATTGACGGTTCGTGTTATTCCGGAACCAGCGTCACGGGTTTGGTTGATGGTGCTCGAGCCAACAATCGCAAGTGAACCATCAGGATTGGTTTTCAGCGTACCGTTGCCTTTGACGGTTTCGTTGGCTGGGAAGTAAGAGTTATCACTAGGTCCGCTTTTAAATGGTGTGATTTTGATTGGTGGTAATTCGCAAGCGCCTGAAAGCAGCAAGAACTCCACCGAGAACTCACCGAGTCTGCTGATTGGTCCTGATAATCCCAGAACCTCGAGCGTGTAATCCAAACCCGTAAACTTAACAAAACCTTTGTCAGACGAAGAAACCACAAAGCTCGAGCCGATTTCGGTGGCGTTCACGACTTGGTGTTTAACCAGACTGCAACCTCCGCCTGGAATTTCTCTAAAAAAAGAATTACTAGATTCGACTTTCTTGTACGTCGCATTTTTACTGGTAATTCGGTTCGCGTTTGGATTACTGGGATTAAATTCGACATTCGCATCTAAAGTTATCGTATAAGCTCCCGAAGACGTACCCCAAGCGGACACTTCGGGTGTTTCAGGAATGCTTCTGTCGTCTTGGATTGTTTCGTTTAACTTGACCGTCCCACGAAACAGATTTGATGGCACCGAGGTTTGCAAAGCACTGACCTTCCCAAGCTCGAGGTCAAAAGGCACAGGGATTACGGTGTTCACAAAAGCAAAAAATTCTTTGCCTCGAGGATTGCTGCTCTCGGCATCTGCCACCCACGGAATTGTAAATTCGCTTTGGTCTGCGGCAGCGTTGACGCTGGCAATTTCTTCGGCGGGATCAAAGCCGACCTTGCGTAAAATTGTGATTCGCTCGATGTTATAAAGCGTCAATGGGAAAGCCCCAATGACCGGAAACCGAATGGTTTCTGGGTCTAGTTTGACCTTAAAATTGACGGTATCACCCGCTTGAAAAGCACTTTTGTCTTGGGTTGCGCTGCCTTTTGGCGAAGTGGCAAGCGTTTTGCTGATCTGGAATTTTAGGAGGTTAAATTTAAAAATGCCTAATTTCAACAACAGCTTGCGAAATGTCGAATCTCCTGTTTTGTTGATGCTGCCCGCCACGACTTCCGCCAACAAGCCAAGCTTGTAAGACGATTGATAATCTGGCTCGAGCGTATTGTTGCTGGGGGTCAGTTGCACGCTGGGCGGCGCAAAACTCCCCTCGAGTTTTAATCCCGCTCGAGCCGTCACCAAATCCATGCGCAGCTTTTCGATCAAGGTTGCGCCGGCGCTTAATTTGGCAAAGCCGTAACCAAAAATAAACAAGTCTGTGCGAATGTTTTCGATGCCTGGTTTAACAAACCGCACTTGGTTGGTGTTGACTGGATCAAAATTGCGCACCAGTTTGCATTCGCCCGCCGCACAGTTTAGTCCCATCTCGAGCGTGCCTTTGGTTTCGCTGGTGAGTTCCACGCCCAAGAGTGGAATGCTGAGGTTGCCTTCGATTTCAAACCCGATTCCTGCTTTGATGGACCCTGCCAGGACAAGCCCCGCGTAGCCTGGAAGGGGTTTGAGCTTTTCATAAAGCTTGGCTTGGCAATCCAAGTTCAGAACGCCACCCGCACTTAAAATCAACGAGGCTTTCATTTTGAAACTCGCGTCGGCTCGCACGATAAATTTTTTCAGTCCCTCATCACGATCAAAATCAATCTCGAGCGTTGGGTTAAATTTCAGACTGAACTGCCCCGGCTGTCCAAGCGAAACTGGCAATTCTGGCGTGGCAAATTCGCATTTGTACGGTCCGAGGTTGAATTCGGTTAAGACCCTGGTTTGCTTGGCTTTTTGCAGTCCCAAACCTGCTTTTGGCGTAAAACGGAATTCGCCGTCTATTTCTTGGATATTGTAATCCTTGGTCAATTCTGGCGGAAAACTTGGGGCAATGTTGCTGTAATCAATGGTTTCATGAATCTGCGCGGTTTTCATTAAAGTTGTGATCGGCACAATTTTCAATCGCACTCGTACCGCATCGCCCTCATTCACGCTCGAGATGACCTCGCCGCCAACAGCCTTTCCTTCACGCCCGAGCAGCAACGACCCTGGTGCGGGTGGCGTGATGCCTGTCAGCAACACCTCGTAAGGATTGTCCGTATCAGCTTCGGCGTTTGGGTCAACAAGTGTGGGTTCAGCTTTCACTTGCGCATCCGTTATCAACAGCACCCCAGCCGCAGGTTGGGCAACACTGACCAGCATCGGTGCAGATTTGACCTCACCCACTTGAGCCACAATCTGAGACGCCCCCAACGCCACCTTCGCCTCGAGTTCGCCAGTCGTACTGACGCTGACCTGATCGGGTTTAGAAGAACTCCAAATCACATTGGCACTGACCACTTGACCACTGCCATCAAAAGCCCGAGCCTTCAAAAGCTGTTTTTCGCCCAGGCTGGTGAACAACAAGGCGTTCGGTGAAATCTCGAGTCGTGCAATCGTGCTTGCTGGAGGCGTTGGTATAGTGTCATAACATGCTGTCAGTCCAAGCATCAAAATCAAACCAACGCGCCACCATAATTTCATAAACTCCCCCTCGAGTATTTCTTGTCACTCGAGTTTAAATTTGGGGCGTCTCAAAGGCGTCTCAATGAAAGAACTGTGTGTTTAACGTAAACCGCGCGGTTTTTTCTGCCGCTCGAGGTAGACACTGAAGGTTTCAAACGAATCAAACTCGAGTTCTTTGCCAGTCTTCAGGTCTTTGACCAGCACAAGCCAGAGTTCACGGTCTTTGTTGTAGTGCAGCCGCATTTCGTAACTCGAGTGCAGTGGAAACATGGCTGGCGAAACCCGAGGCATGGTTTCAGTATCGACATAAAGCGTCTCAGTACCGTCTCAATCAAGTGAGTTGTTAGAACCAGCTTTCTGGCGCGTGTTCTCTTAAAAACTTCAAATTCGCCTCAACTCGAGGGCTATCATTTAAGGCAGTTGCCGCCAAGAATTCTTGAAACTTAAAGCCTTGCGTTTGTGCGATTTCAAGCATTTCGGTCAGTAAGCTTGTGGGTTCAGGCTCGAGTTTGGCACGGAAAAACAATGCCATGCACAAGAATTCTTGCAGTTCAAATGCTCGAGCAAATGTTTCAACTTCAAGCGCATACGCACTGGCTTTTTCGGTGTTGCCCTGTGCCAGTTCAATCAAAGCCTTTCCTTGGGTTAAAAAGACTTTTGCAGCTTGGTTTTGGGTTCGCTCGAGTAACTTTTCGGCTTCAAGAAGGTTTTGCTTGGCGCTGTCCAAATCAGCCATGGCAGCGTTGACCGAAACCAGAATGCTGATGGCGGTTAAAAGTCGGTATGGATCACCGACTTTGCGCATCAATTCCACCGATTTTTGCAAGTGCGGTAACGCTTCGGGCAGGCGTCCTGCATGAAAATAAATCACGCCCAGGCGGTTGTCAATATCGCCCTCAAAGGTCAGGCTGCCAAACGCCTTGCCAATCTCTTTGGCGCGTCCAAGTGCGCCCAGCGCATCCGAAAAACGTCCTTGCGAAAGTCTAATAAAACCCAAGTGCATCAGGCTTAGGGCTTCAACATGGCTCGAGCCTTGCCAGTGCTCTAAACTGAGCATGATTTCGGTTTCGGCTTTTTTGAGTTGCCCAACCCACCAGTACGCCACCGCCAGGTCATTTTCGAGCGTGATGGTGTAGACGCAATTGGGGTCTTGGGTTCGCATCTGTTCAAAAATCTTGGCGGCAGGCTTAAACTGCCCTTGGTAAAACCGCAATTGCGCCTCGTAACTGGTGGTTTTCAAGTTTTTTGGCTCGAGCGCGTACACTTCTGTCAACAAAACGTCGGCGGCTTCAAATTGTCCACTGCGCAGCATGACCTCAAGCCGCGCAAAGCCGTAAACCAGTTTTAACTCGAGGTTAAGATTGTTGTGAACGTATGCACTGGCACTTTGAATGTGATCGCTGGCGGCTGTCATGTCGCCTCTATAAACGGCGTTGTCCGCAAGGCTCAAAAAAACCCGCAGGCGTTGTTCAGCATTGATTTCAGGATTATTCAATGCCTCGAGCAACATGGCATCCGAACGATTGAGGTCTACAAAAATCTGGTATGTGCCCGCCAAGATCAGCGCCTCGAGCCGTTCGGGTTGAGCTTGGGGCGCGTTTAAAGCCGATGCCAGGGTTTCAAAACCTGCCGTCAACAAACCGCGCTCGAATTGGTCTTTGGCGGCATCTAGCTCGAATTTCCAGGCGTTCTCGAGTTGCCCCGCTTTGCGCCAGTGTTCTGCCACAATTAGGCTGTCAATCTGACCTTCAAGCGCCTGGGCGAGGCTGGCATGAAAATATTGGCGTTTGGCTGTTGGAATTTGTTGGTACAAGATTTGCCTGAAAAGATCGTGGCTAAAACGGTTGCCAACCACAAAACCATGTTTTTCGGCTTCTTCGAGTGCTTCAATGGCTGCAATTGTTGAGAGTTCAGTCAGGTTCGCCAGCAATTTGGTTTCAAAACTTGCGCCAATCACGCTTGCCACAGCCAGCAAGCGTTGGGTGTTTTCGCTTAACCGCGCAAATCTTCGAGCAATCAATTGCGTGACCCGGGGTGGCACTTCTAGCTCAGAATAATCGTTGGTGATCTCATCGAGCGCGGTGTGCCAATCGCCGTCTCGCACCTCGAGCACTCCATTCTCGAACAAGGATTTCAGCATCTCGAGCGCAAAGAAGACATTGCCGTTTGAGCGCGTTGCAAGCCATTTCGAGAAGCGTTCGGGACCATCGTCAATGCCGATCAAATCCGCCAGCAAATTGCGCATGGCGTTCACGTCAAGGGCGTTCAGGGTAATGGTTTCAAGTTTGCCACTCGAGCTTAAACCAGACAGGGTTCGCTCGAGGATCGCGCTTTTTTCATGAATTCTGTACGCGCCGTACATTTGGCTTTTGCCTCGATGCGCCAAAAACGTCAGCAATTCGAGGCTGGAACTGTCCGCCCATTGCAAATCATCAAACACCAGCGCTTTAGCGTTCGCCTCCAAAATCCGTGCCAATGCCTCGAGCAACCTTGACTTGGCACTGCTGGGGTCGGCAGGACTTGGGGTTGCGCCTGGCATGATTTCAGGAATCAAGCGTGCCAGGTCTTCAATGTAGGCTCCCAAATCTGAAAAGTTTGGCAATTGCGCCCGCACAAATTCAATCACGGGTTGGTACGGCACACTTTCCAAACCCTCCGTGCAACGCAACCAAATGGCGTTCGGTGCAACCTCCTCGAGCAACCTGGTTTTGCCCGAGCCAGGTTCGGCAGCAATCAACACCAGACTGGCGTTTGAAGCCCCAATCTGCTCGAGTTCGTGTGCTCGACCTGCCAGACGTGACGGGCGCAAGACTTTGATCGGAGTGCCAGAACTCAAAGTGCGTTCGCTGCCACTCGAGGTTAACGGTTTGGCATCACGAATGGTTTGCACGAGTTTGAGCGTTGCCTCGAGCGGCTCGAGTTGAAGCTCGGTTTTTAACCGTTGACCAAAACCTTCAAATTCCCGCATCGCCTC
>JANLWR010000442.1:0-1509 GCA_031364625.1 Deinococcales bacterium
AGTATCGTTTGAGTTGCATTGCTCGAGTTTCGCTCGGATGTTGGTGTATATTTGGGTTGCGTCTCCAACAGTTTTTTTGTGTCATCAACAAAAGAATACTTTGTTTGGAGACGTTCTCATACTTTCTGTCAGGCGGTCAGCCTTAAAGGCTTTAGATTCCAACCAAGAATCTCGAGCCTTTGACGTAGGGGCGCTGCTTGCCGCGCCCTTGCCGTTGCCTTTTTAAGTTTTTGCACCCAATACAAACTTGAGTCCAAACGAAGTGCTTTTTCACCATCCTGTGCTAGCCTTTTTGGGTGCAGACCGATACCGTTTCAAGAATTGTGCAACGGTTAAACCCTGTCGTTTCCAAACGCTTGGGTGTGGTGTTAAACGTGTTTGGCGAGCCAGGAATTGGGAAATCTTGGACTGTTTCTCAAGTTTTAAGAGGTATTCCGTGTCAAACCCTTAGTATTCATGCCACTTTCAAGGAAACTGATTTGGCGGCAGCGTTACCGCGACCAAAAAAATTGCCTATTTGGGTTGAAAAACAATTGTTACATCTCGAGCACGGCGAAATTGTCGAAATGCCAGCATTGGTGAATACCATCACGACCACATTGGCAATGCTCGCGCCTGTGGTGTTGCACTTTGAAGATGTTCATGAAGCCAGCTTCGAGCGTCTGGAATTGATTCAAAAACTGGCGTTGGCGATCAAACGTGTCAAGGGTGTTGCCTTGATGGTGACGAGCCGCAGTGAACTGCCAGAACCTTTTCTAACTTTTAAAATCCAAGCCCTCATTCGTGCCGAATCTGACGCCCTGCTGATTGCAGAGTTGGGTTCTGAATTGCCGATTGAGGGCTTGCAGTATATTTTTGCCAGGGCGCAAGGCAATCCTTTGTTTTCCCTCGAGTTTTTGCGGTACTTGACCCGTCAAGGTTTTCTCTGGTCCAATGGCAAAACTTGGCATTGGCGCAATCCGCCATCGGGATTTATGCCGGTCAGTTTGGAGGCGCTGCTCGAGAGGATCACCAGCAATCTGGTGCTTGATGCCGACAGTAGAGCGGCGCTCGAGGCGAGGGCAATCTTGAATTTGCCGATCACCGTGGTGCGTCAAGTCTGGTGGCAGGTCAGTGACTTGTCCGAAGTCGCGTTCGAGCGTGCAAAACAGGCTCTGGCGGAAGGCGGTATCGTGATCGGCGATGTTTTCAGTCACGCTTTGTTTCAGGAGGTCATCGCTTCGGCTATTTCAAAAGCCAGACGTCAAGAGCTTGCTTGGCGTTGCTGGCAGCAACTCGAGCAGGTTGATCCTATTTTGGCGACGCAGTTTATTCAAGACGCGGCGCGTGATTTCACCGAGGTCTTAACCTTACTCGAGCGGGCAATTGCAGTTTGTACGCAACCCGAGCAAGAGGCGCGTTTGTTGGCTTTAAAAGTCCAATGGACGCCACTGGCGAATCGTTTTGAGGCGGCACTGGCCCTGTCATCCACTCTGTTCGGACAACAATAAACCCCTCCTCCAAAAAACC
>JANLWR010000364.1:0-6945 GCA_031364625.1 Deinococcales bacterium
CTGAAAACACAACTCGAGAGACGTTCCTCGAGAAATTATCTGAAACTCGAGATTACTTGGCAACGTCACGACCCACCGCCGTTAACCTTTTTTGGGCGTTAGACCGCGTGATGCAACGCCTTCAAGCCTCAAGTTTTTCAAGCTCGAGCGACCTGAAAAATGCGGTGCTGGCGGAAGCGCTAGCCATCAAAGCCTCCGAAGAATTGACCTCAAACTTGATTGGCGAACATGGTCTGCCATTGCTGGCTGGCGTCTCGAACATCCTGACGCACTGCAACGCGGGCAGCCTGGCGACGACGGGCATTGGCACGGCGCTTGCCCCGATTTATGCGGCGGCGGAGATGGGGCAGGTCATTCACGTGTACGCCGATGAAACCCGTCCGCTCTTGCAGGGCGCACGCCTGACCGCCTGGGAATTGCAACAGGCGGGTTTGCCCGTGACCGTGATTACCGACAACATGGCAGCCACCGTGATGCGCGACAAGAACATCGGCGCGGTGATTGTCGGTTGTGATCGTGTCGCCGCCAACGGTGATTTTGCCAACAAAATTGGAACGTATGGCGTGGCGATATTGGCGAAAGAACACGGCATTCCGTTTTATGTCGCCGCCCCGTTCAGCACCATCGATTTTGCCACACCCGACGGCTCAAGCATCGAGATTGAACAACGCCATGCGGATGAAGTCTCGAGTTTTGGGTTGCGCCGCACCGCACCTGAAGGTGTGGCAGTTTTCAATCCCGCGTTTGATGTCACCCCAGCAAAATACGTGACTGCCTTTATTACCGACCGAGGTGTGATTCGTGCGCCGTACTTTAAGAATCTGAAAGCGAAAAATGCAAAACCGTTGGAATGAAAGCCACGCCGCGCAATGCAAAACCGAACTCGAGCTTCGGGCTTACTCGTCGCGGTTGTTGGGTAAGGACTCGAGTTTGGTGCTGGCGGGTGGCGGCAATACTTCGGTCAAACTGAGCACGGAAAATACTTTCGGTGACACCATCGAGGTACTTTGGGTGAAGGGCAGTGGAGGTTCGTTAAAAACGATAACACCCGCAGGATTTGCGCCCGTCAACTTGGAATATTTAAAAAAACTCTCACACCTCGAGACACTTTCCGACACCCAAATGATGCGCGAATTTCGCTTGGCATTGCTCGAGCCTAACGCGCCGTTTCCCAGCGTTGAAACCATTTTGCACGCAATCCTGCCGCACAAATGGGTCGATCACACGCACGCCGATGCGCCCGTGACCATCATGAACACGCCATCTGGCGCTGCTCGAGTTCGAGAAATTTACGGAAATTCTGTGATTTTGGTGTCGTATGTCATGCCAGGTTTTGGACTGGCGCAAGCCTGCAAACTCGCTTTTGAGCAGCAATGCTCGAGCGAGACGATTGGCATGGTTTTACTGAATCACGGTTTGTTCACTTGGGGACATACGGCGAAAGAAAGTTATGACTGCATGATCGAATTGGTTTCTCGAGCGGAAGATTATCTCGAGCAGCACAAGGCTTGGGAAATTCCACAAGCGAGACCCGAGCAAACTACTTCGACAAGAATCCAAATCGCACAACTTCGATTTGACATCTCGAGCGTCGCCAAACAAGCCATGATCGTAAGCAAACTCGAGCAAGATTACGGTTTTTCAGAGCGCGACAATCTCGAGGATGTTGCGCAGCGCGGCGTAGCAACGGTAGATCATGCTTCTTGGATTAAGCCCAAACCGATGCTCGGAATTGATGTTCCAGCTTTTGCAAAAGCCTATCAAAAATATTTTGAGGCGCACTCGAGATCGGGCGAAACACTGCTTGACTCCGCACCTCGAGTCGTGATTGATGCGGAACTTGGTGTCTTGACGGCTGGAAATTCTGTGAAAAATGCTCAAACTTCTGGCGCGATTTATCAGCACACGATTCAGATGATTGAACGCGCCGAACGGCTCGAGCGCTGGACACCACTGCCAGAAGAAAAACTGTTTGAATTTGAATACTGGGCGTTGCAACAAGCCAAATTCAAGCCTTCCTCGAGTCTGCCAGAATTCGCGGGTGAGGTCATGCTGGTGACGGGCGCAGCCTCGGGCATCGGCAAAGCGTGCGCCGAAATTTTTATGGCTTCCGGTGCGGCGGTGGTTGGACTCGATTTGAACCCAGCCGTCAAAACCGTTTTCGGCAATCCCGAATTTTTAGGGATTCTTTGCGATGTCACCCTCGAGTCTGCGCTTCAAGACGCCCTCGAGCAAACTGTAAGGCGTTTTGGCGGGTTGGACATGCTGGTCTTAAACGCAGGCATTTTCCCAGCCAGTCAGCAGATTGCAAATCTTGACCTTGAGACTTGGCAACGCACCATGCGCGTCAACCTCGATGCCAACCTGAGTTTAATGCGCGAGGTGCAGCCACTTTTAAAACTTGCGCCGAACGGTGGGCGGGTGGTCGTGATTGCTTCCAAAAACGTGAAAGCCCCAGGACCAGGCGCGGCGGCTTACAGTGCCTCCAAAGCCGCGCTGACCCAACTTGCGCGGGTGGCTGCCCTCGAGTGGGGACAAGACAGCATACGGGTCAACGTGCTGCATCCGAACGCGGTGTTTGACACTGGAATCTGGACAGATGAAATCCTCGAGAAACGCGCCAAAAGTTATGGTTTGAGCGTGAGCGAATACAAAACCAACAACGTCTTAAAAACCGAAGTCTCGAGCTTTGACGTTGCGAGACTTGCCGCCAGCCTGTGCGGAAAAGCGTTTTCAAAAACCACGGGCGCTCAAGTTCCAATTGATGGCGGCAATGACCGCGTCATTTAGAAATAAGGGCGCGGGTCAACCAAGACACCATTGACGGCAACCGCAAATTGCAATTGGTCGGCGGGGTTGATCGCGCCTCCACCAACATAACCAATAAATTGACCGCGCCTTACAACTTGCCCTGGCTCGAGTGGCGGGTCTTGCATGTTTTGGTAGACCGTCCAAAGGCTATCGGTGTGCGCAATGATGATGGTGTAGCCCGAGTTGGCTTGCACCAAGGTGACTCGAGCGACTTGACCATCGGCTGACGCATAGACACCTGCTCCCGCCTGATCGGCTTGAATTGCCATGTATTCGCCTTGTTGACCAAAGTTAGCGGTAATTCGTCCACCCGGAATCGGTTGACTTAAACGCCCAACGCTGGCAGGTAAATCAATTGGTGCGACTGGAACTTCTGGTAAGTTATTTTGAGTGTTTGCCACTTGCTGCGCGGCTTTCAGTTGACGGATTCGTTCTTGCTCCAATGCCGCTTGCCTGGCGCGTTGTGATTTCAATCTGGCAATCCGTCGTTCTTCGGCTCGAGCACGCTCACGTTCGGCAGCGGCTTTTCTGGCGGCGACCAACGCGGCTTGACGGCGAATCTCAAGAATTCTGGAACGTTCGCGTTTTAAAGCCTGGCGCTGGGCAAAAACGCTGTTCAAAATGCTGCTAATGCTGGCATCGCTGCGTTGACGTGCCTTGACCGTCTCGAGCAGCACGACTTTGCGCCCTTGGGCGGTGCGCCGCAGTTGCGCGATGCTGGCATTCAATTGCCCTCGGTTGCGGGTGATGGCGTCTTTTTTGGTCTCTAAAAATCGCTGATTGGCGTTCAGTTGCGCGATCACGTTTTGCAAATCAACATTTTTTTGTTCGCGCTGAGAAATGCTTTTTTTAAGAGCATCGATCACGTTCAAATCGTTTTGCCCAATCGTGTTTAAGTCTTTGGATTTGACCACCAAGTCGTAAATATTGTCCGCCCGTGCCAGCAACTTCACGTACCTCGAGCTTCGTTCGCGGTCGATGCTGACGATCAAATCTTGTACCGCTTTTTTCTGGTCGGTCACGGTTTGGTTGAGTTTTTGAATCTGATTGAGCAGCGCCGCCGAGGCTTTCTGGTTTTTGTCAATCGCTTGAATCAGCGCCAAACGATCCAACTCGAGTTTGTTGAGTGTGTTGTTTAACTTTCGGACTTGGTTGCTCAGTTTGGATTCTTGCCCACCCAAATTTCGGAGTTCCGCTTCAAGCGCCGCCGCTCGAGCCGCCTGCTGTGCCCGAATGGCTTTGGCGGTCTGAAGGTTCTGCTCGAGGGATTGCACATTTTGTTCCAAGCCACGCAATTTGGTCGTGTCCTGCCCAAGGGATACGGTCAAGAAGCCCGAGACGAGCAGAATAAAAACGGTGGTGAGATGTTTGGTCATAGCGTCTCCTCTGTTCTCATTTATTCCACTTCACGCAAGTAACGGTTGGTCGCCCACAAACTGCCCAATAAGCCCAACATCACACCCAACAGCGTTATCAGTGCCAGCACTTGCAGCACGGTCAAATTGTCTTCAATTAACGCCAGAAACGGCACGAGCGTTCTGAGTTGACCAACCGCGCTGGTATAGGCAGGATACACGATAACAAGCGTAAAAAGGCTTGCCAGCAGTCCCAAACCCACACCCTCGAGCACATAAGGCAGCCGAATAAAACCCCTGGTCGCGCCGATAAGGCGCATGACATTGATTTCGTCACGGCGGGCGTACATGGCAACCCGAATGGTGTTGAGGATGTTGAACAAACTGTTTATTAACAGCAGCACCTCGAGTCCAATCCCAAACCAGCGCACGCTCGAGATGGCATTGATGACTTTTTGGGCAAAATCTGAACCGTACTCGACATCTTTCACGCCGACAATGGCTTTGACGTTGGCGGCAGTGCTGACCAGATTGGTCGGACTGGTGAGCTTGATTACGATACGGTCACTGAGCGGATTTTCGACCAAAGAGGTCGCGTCTGCCAAGGATTTAAAATCAATTGCCAAATTGGCGTAAGCCTCCTCTTTGGGGACAAACTTGGCACTGTCGAGCACTGGAAACTTGGTTTTGTCCTGCAACGCCATCAAGACCGCCTCAGACAACGCCTCGGCTTGGGTAGGTGTTGTGGTGTTCTCGAGAAACGCCGTGATCTGCACATCGCGTTCGATGGTGCGCACGATGTTCTCGAGGTTGAGCGCCACGAGCGTCACGAGCGCCAGCATGGTCAGTGTGACGGTCATGGTTGTTAAGGTTGCCAAACCTGCGGTCAGATTGGCACGAAGCGCCATCCAGGATTGCCTGAAGTGATAAAACATTATTGAATTGCTCCCAAATTTCGCGTAGCGCCCTTGCGAATTGACACCGATTTATAAATTTGCAAGAAAACAAGCTCGAGCTTCATATCGCGTAACCACCATTCGGATCGTCACGCACGAGCTTGCCTTTGCGCAACGTGATGGTGCGGCGGCGTTGACGATCCACAATTTCCCTCGAGTGGGTCGCAACCAGCACGGTTGTTCCTTTTAAATTGATTTCGTCTAAAAGCGCCATGATTTCCCAACTTACATCGGGATCGAGATTGCCCGTGGGTTCATCGGCAAGCAACAGCAGAGGATTGGTCACAATGGCTCGAGCGATGGCAACCCGTTGACGTTCACCTTGCGAAAGTTGAATCGGGAACGAATTGCGCTTGTGCTCGAGTCCAACCATGCGCATGACGTGCATGGTGCGTTCCGTCCAATCTTTGACCGGAGCGCCAGTGATTCTGAGGGCGAACGTGATGTTTTCAAAAACGCTGAGGTGATCGAGCAATTGATGGTCTTGAAACACCATGCCAATACGGCGGCGATGCTGCGCGATTCGACCCGCCCGAAATTTTGCCAGCGGATCACCCGCCACGTAAACCTGCCCTTTGGTTGGTTTTAAAGATTTAATCAACAAACCCAAAAAACTAGACTTGCCCGCACCCGAATGACCTGTCAGGTACACAAATTCGCCCTTTTTGATATGAAGATTGACATCCTCGAGCGCCAAGGTTTTTGTTACGGGATATTCGAGACTGACACGGTGAAACTGAATCACGGTCAAAGTGTATCGTGTTTTTAATGAGGACGGCTAGCGTCAAGGTTGGCAGGCTCGAGGATGATGCTGGCGGTGATTAGGGAAGAGGTTTAGAAAGGTTGTTTGTGAGGCTCGAGATTTCATTTCTTTAAAGTCAGATACAATCCACAGTGAAATGCAAATCGCTTTTGAATCCCTCGAAAAGAAAGGGACGATGAAATTGAACAAGTATTCGACTTTTGGGAACTGCAAAAGTGCGACATAATTTTTAATTAGGCATCTCACGTGTCAAAACGAATCGTACATACATATGTAGAAGACGGTAGTTTGTCTGAGTCGGAAGCTCAGAGGCTACTCAACTTACTTTGCGTTAAGTACGGGTTTTGCCTTCCACCGCTTTGGAGTGCACGCCTTGAACGGAATCTGCCGCGCTCTATCGACAAATTCTTGGACACAGTGTTTCATGCGGAAGGGCTTGACCCCATCAGTGCAGAAAGCGGAATGTACAAAGCAATGCGGGAGGAAGTTCGCGTGGCTTTCGAGCGCAGCAAATCACCACACAGAAACCAAGATGCTTAACCAGCGCTTCATGTTCGCGGCATAAGCATGGCATTAACCATCCTTATGAGCAATTGAACATCTCCTCTCATAATTCTTCAAAACGAGCTGTTTCTCGAGCATCACACACCATAACTTCACTTTGCAAACTCGAGCTTCAACCGTTCAGCAAATCTCGAGCCAGACGGTTATGGCGTTCAATCAAGCGACCAATCTCGAGCGTGAGCAATTCGCCGTTTTGCACAATGATTCGACCTTCAACAACGTTCAGGTCAACCTTTGGGGTGGCGCAAAAAACCACGGCGGCAACCGGGTCGTGCCATGCTCCCGCAAACTCGAGGCGGTTGAGGTTGACGGCGAAGAAATCGGCGCGTTTGCCAACCTCGAGTGACCCAATGTCATCGCGCCCGAGGACTTTTGCACCGCCAATGGTGGCAACCTCCAGGGCTTCTCGAGCGCTGAGTTGAGTGGCGTCAAACACTTCGTTGCGGCGTTGCTGTTCTGCAATTTCGAGCCGTGACAGCAACATGGCTTGTCGCAC
>JANLWR010000366.1:0-7909 GCA_031364625.1 Deinococcales bacterium
TGAAACCGATCACCTCGAGCGGTGACGCGCCGTAGCCAACCAAATCGCCCAGGCAGATCGTGTGGGTCACACCACGCGCCTGAAATGCCGCCCATGTCGCCTTGAGGGCGTGAATGTTGGCGTGAACGTCGCTCATTACTCCTAGAATCATGCTTTTCATACTGTAACCCAGATTCTTTGGATGGTGCGGCAGAAAACCGCTCGAGTGCAATTCTTTACTCGAGTTCAAGTAAATCGGGTGTGTTTCACAAGTTCTTTTTGGGCAAATGGTATATTTCCGACACATGGTTGCGGGTTTTCAACAATTTCAAAGCACCTCGAGATTCGGGTTCACGGCAGCCTCGAATGTTTAGTTTTTCTTGGCAAGGAAACGCCAGGGCGAAACCTTACGGCGTGCCGCTGGCGTTGCTGGCGGGTTTGGTGCTGGGTTTTACCCACATCCCGTTTATCGTCAGTTGGTTGGCGGTGCTGCCGCTGGCTGCCATTTTTTACCTGATCGCCCGCGAGGACACCGCACGCCTTGCCGCTCGAGCCGCGTTCTTTGCGGGACTCAGTTTCTGGGCGGTACATCTGTTCTGGTTGCCGCAATCCTTCGCCCAACTTTTCGGTCCGTCCGTCTGGGCTATTTTCCCGTTCATCGCGCCGCTCGAGGCAGTCATTTTTTGGAGCAGCACCGCTTGGCTCGCGCACCGCATTGCCCGTCAGCCCTTGCCGATGCTCGGTTTTCTGGCGGGCGGTTTTGTAGTCATTGAATGGATTCGGGCGAACATGGACGCGATTTCCTTCCCGTGGGGCAATTTCGGTTACACCCTGCTCGGTACGCCGCTCGCTCAGGTCTCGAGCTTGGGCGGCGTGTACCTGGCTAGTTTGCTCGTGACCCTGCTGGCTGCCGCGATTGCCGCGCTGGCTTGGTTTGAAGCTCGAGCCTTGATGGTCATGCTTGGCGTGTGGTTGGTGGCTTTGATTTTCGGTCTCACCCGACCCGCTCCGGTACTTGCAACCAAAGATGTGTTGTTGGTGCAACCCAACATTGGGGCGGTCGAAAAATTCAGGGGAACGTTTGTCAATCCGCTCGAGGTGCACAGGACGTTAAGCAAACGCGCCAAACCGGGGGCATTGATCGTCTGGTCTGAGGCGGTGGTGCGGCTCGAGGAACTGACCCAACCCTCGTTCCCGCCTTACGACCCAACCAAGCCCAGCCAGAGCACCAAACTCATTCCCGCGCCAAGGTTCAACAAACTTGTGGCTGGCATCAGAAACGGTTCTGTCAATTCGGTGGTTGCCATGCAAAACTCGAGCGTCCTCGGCATCAGCACCAAAACCAAACTCGTGCCGTTTTCCGAATTCTTTCCGTTTCGCCAACAACTCGCATTTATTTACGACCCCATTCTGCGGCTTTTAAACGCCAGTGGGGCGGGCGGCTTAAGTCCAGTCCTTGCGCCCAAAGTCCTCGAGATTGCTGGTGATAAAGTTGGCGCATTCGTCTGTTACGATTCGATCTTTCCAGTCGTACCGCGCTTGTACGTGCAAATGGGCGCGAACGTGCTGGTTGAAGCCACCAATGACGCCTGGTTTGGTGGTGGTGTCGGCAACGAACAACATTTTGAAATGGATCGAATGCGAGCCATCGAACTTGATCGTTACTTGCTGCGAGCCGCCAACACCGGTATTTCGGGCGTGATTGACCCCAGAGGAAATGTGATTGCCAGCGCCCCGCAAAATCAAAAACTGGCGCTCGAGGGAAAGTACGGTTTGCAAAGTAATTTGACGCTTTACGCCCGTTTTGGTGATTGGGCGGTGTTGTTATCAGTCTTGGTCATGCTGGTTTTTGGTATTTCAGGGCGTCGCTCGAGCGGAATCTGATTTCCTTAGTCGTAGGGTGACTGCAAAATCCGAATTTTGTACGTTGTGTGGATATTTTCGTGTTCTGCTGGGCGCAGTAAGCGACCCAAGCCCGTGAGGTGCTGTTTTAAGGGTCAAGAAGCAGCGCCCCTACAAGAAACAATGCTTTTCGTAGGGGCGCTGCTTGCTGCGCCTTGCGTCGGGAAGACTGTTCCCTGGTCGTTTGGCGGGTGTGAAGCTCGAGATGCGGCTGTTAAAGTGCTCTGATGAGAGATTTTCGTCCCCCACTAGAAAATGTGCGTAAACCGAATGAACCTAAAATCCCAACTCGAGTCTTGTTAAATGATTTGGCTTCGACTTTAAAACTGGTTTGGGCTGCCAGCCCGTTGCACTCGAGCGTGATTGGCATTACCAGTTTGCTGCAAGCTTTTGCACCCGCCGCGACCTTGTGGGTGTCTAAACTCCTGCTCGATGCGGTGGCGCAAGCCGTCCGTGGTGAGTTACAGGGCAGCTATGACGCTCTGGTGGGTTTGCTGGCAATTCAGGTGGGCATTGGGGTGCTGCTGACCTTTTTAAACGCCGTACAGGGTGCGTCTCGAGAATTGTTGGGCGACAGTCTGCAAAACCAAATTTCGGTCTCGATTCTCGAGAAGGCGGCGGGACTTGAAGTCGAACGCTTCGAGAATTCGGAGACGTACGACGCCCTGAAAAACGCCTACAACGAGGTTGGCTTTCGTCCGATTACGGTGGCAACGCAGCTTATTGCGTTCGTTCAAGCGCTCATCACCCTGCTCTCGATTGGTGCGCTGCTCTCGAGGTTGGGTTTGCCGATTCTGCTGCTGGTCTTGGTTGCCACACTGCCTGGTGTGATTGTTTCAAACCGTTTTGGTCTCGAGTCTTACCGCATGATTCGGCGGCGCACCCCAGATGCCAGGGTCCAAAATTACCTCGGCACGCTGCTGACTTCCGATCAACTGGTCAAGGAAGTGCGCCTGTTTCACTTCGAGCCGTACCTGCTGCAACGCTGGAAGGAGTATTACGCCAAGTTTAGGGCGCAACTCGCGCCGCTCATTTACCGCCGCAATGCTTGGACGCTCGGCGCGTCGCTGGTTTCAGCCGTCATGATCGGGTTCGCCACGCTGCAAGTCTTGTCCAGGGCGGCGCTGGGTTTGATTACCGTCGGCGATTTCTCGCTGTTTATTGGTGGTATCGCGCAGGTTCAAAGTCAATTCTCGAGCTTGCTGTCGGGCTTCTCGAGCATCTACCAGAGCTTGCTGTACATGCGAAACCTCTTTGAATTTCTCGAGCTTCCCAACCGCGACCTTGACGCCGGCGAGGTTTGGACTGGGGAGATTGACAGCATCGAATTTGAGAACGTCGGATTCCGTTATCCCTTAACGACCCGTGATGTGCTGAAAGGTGTGAATTTTAAAATTATTCGAGGGCAAGCCCTGGCGCTGGTCGGCGAGAACGGTGCGGGCAAAACCACGATTGTCAAACTTTTAACACGGCTCTTTGAACCCACCGGCGGCAAAATTTTACTCAACGGTCTGGACTCGAGCCGCTTCAGTCCTCGCAGCGTCCAAGCCCAGATGAGCATAATTTTTCAAGATTACGGACAGTACCAAATGACCGCCCGCGAAAACGTGGCACTCTCGAGACTCGACGACATTGGCAATGACACCGCGCTGCAACGCTCGGGAGCGCAGTCGGGTGCGAACGAATTTATGAACGACCTGCCCGAAGGTTACGACACCATGCTCGGCAGGATGTTCGCGGGCGGACGGCAACTTTCGGGCGGTCAGTGGCAACGCATTGCGCTTTCGAGGTTGTATTTTCGCCAAGCCAGTGTGCTGGTGTTCGACGAACCCACCGCCGCGCTGGATGCCCAAGCCGAATTTGACACGATAGAGGCGCTGCGTGCCCAGTCCAAAGACCGCATGACGGTCTTGATCTCGCACCGTTTCAGCACCGTGCGCCTCGCCGATTTTATTGTGGTGCTCGAGGCTGGCGTGATTTCCGAATCGGGTTCGCATGAGCAACTCTTAAAGCAGGGCGGAACATATTCGCAACTCTTTAAGCTTCAAGCCAGCGGTTATCTCGAGCGTCAAGTGGAGGCTTTGGTTTAAGCCACACCAAAACCTTGGATTATCGTTAACCTTAAGCTTCGGATTTAAACCTGAATTCAATTTGATGCGAAGAATTCAATCTCCAACGACAGAGACCTCGAGCTGTAACCAAAGTAAAGTTCCGAGCGTTTGGGTAATGTAAGAGTTTTGAGAGAAGCAAAAATGCAAAATATGCCTCAGACGTTCAGTATTACCCGGAGGACACATGCGCAAGCTTCAAACTCAAAACAAAGCGTTCAACAGTGGCATCAAAAAAATAATTTCCAACGTTGTAATTCCTTTCATGCTTGCCACAACACTCGGGGCTTGCAACACTCAAACTGCCATCGGCATCACCCAAACGCAAACTTACCAATTTGTTCACACCATCAAACTCGAGCCAGGATTTACCAGCGAGGCACTGGCTGCCGCATATGAGGGCGAAATTATTGTTTGGCAACCCGAAGATGGGTTTGCGATTGTTGCCAGTAACCTGCAAACACCAGTTGCCAGCCGAAACACCCGAGGTTTGGAAACGCTCTTTACCAGCATTGCAGGCGCCATCAATTCGGTCATTACAACCCCAACAACCAGCACGACCACAACAACGGCGTTAACCACGACCCAACCCAATTCTGGTTTGGTCGCCATTGCCGAAGGGCGTAAAATGGCGTATGCCTCTGGGCGAAAAATGGCGTACGCATCGGGTGCTCTAGCCAATCTGATGATTGGCAGCATGTCACAATGGAAAACATTTTTTTGTGTCGGCTGGTGCGGTACAACAACCAATATTGGTTTTGGGACTGTCTCGTTGCAAAACCTGATCGCGTTTATTGGCGCTCAGGGTGACGGTGGAATTCGTTTGTCCGGTGCGCAAAAATTGACCCCCAAACTTGGAGGGGGCATTAAAGTGGCCATTATTGACACTGGAGTTGACCTTCAACACCCAGGTCTGAAAGGTGTTGCCAGCGACGCGACCCAACCCAAGCATCTTGCACCGAGCACAGATTGGTACGACTTTGTTGACAAAGACGCCACACCACAAGAGGTGGCGGGAGCAAACACAGACGGTTACGGACACGGAACCGGTGTGGCAGGAGCAGTGCTTCAAATTGCTCCCAAAGCCATCATCATGCCAATTCGGGTGCTCGGTTCGGACGGTTCGGGCGATGTTAGCGCCCTGAGCAGTGCCATTCAATGGGCTGTAAACCACGGCGCAAAAATTATTAATTTATCGTTGGGCACAGCAGAACGTGTCGAAGCAGTCTCGAGCATGGTTCAATGGGCGACTTCTAAAGGCGTTTACGTGGTGGTTGCCTCTGGTAATACCAACGACAGTCAAATCACCTACCCTGCCGCCGATGCCCTCGATAAAACCCGTGGTGGAGCAAAAATGATTTCTGTCGGCAGTGTTGGAAGCGGTAATATTCTTGGGGCTTACTTGGGTGGAACGACCGCCACGGCTGCCGCAGCGGGGCAGAAATCCGAATTTTCGACCTTCGGTCCGAACGTTGAAATGATGGCTCCTGGCGAACTGATCTCGACCCTCTTGCCAGAATCACAAACAGGCGATTGGACGGGGACTTCCTTTGCCGCGCCAATGGTGTCTGGTGCGTTGGCATTGGCACTGGCAGAACCGTTGACCACAAGCCAGAAAGAACTGGTCGCCAGCGCGATCACCTCGAGCGCCAATAATTTGGATGCTTGCAATCCTCAATTTGTTGGTCAGTTGGGCAGCGGACGGCTCGATGTTGAAGCTTTCGTGCGTAAAGTATTGGGTAAACCCGCAAGCCCAGTGGCTTCTTGCAAATAATTTTGAGTTGCTAAGTTTTACGTTCCTGGGTACTGTATTTTGTGCCCAGGTTTTTTTAAGATTCAAACAATGCTTTTTGATATTGAAACCAGCAATCTAAGGATAAGCGATGGCTCAACCTGAGCAAATGATATCAAAAAAATCTTCAGACTTGGAGGCTCGAGTTCGGGTGGATGGGTTAAATACTCGAGCGCAAGCTTTGATTGGCGTTGACCATGCTCGGGCTTTAAAGTGTATCGATGAAGCCCGAAATTTGGCTTTGAAAATTGATTTTCAAATTGGTGTAGCAACCAGTTTATCAAATTTAGGAAAATTGCAAGCCGCCGATCAACAATTTGATCTGGCAGTGAGTCAATTAAATAAAGCCAAAAATATTTTTGAACGCCAGAGTCATATTGAGGGCGTTTTGGATTGCTTATTGTTTTTGGGTCAATTGCACAGAGACAATGAAAAATTAGAGCAGGCTGCCCAATTTTTTGATAAAGGTATTTCTTTCAGCAAAAATTTTAATAAATCATTTGAAGCCGACTTTCTAAACAACAGAGCGATTATCAGTAGTTTAATGGGTCATTATTTGGATGCGCTTGAAAAGTACAAAATTGTAATTGCAATTCGAAAAGAAATTTTAGATTTACGCGGTCAAGCGATGGCGTTTATTAACATCGGAGCTGATTTAACAAATCTCGGAAATTACCCTGAAGGTCTTGATAATTTACTTCAAGCCTATGAAATTATTGAAAATAATTTAGATGATTTAGTTTTAAAAGTAAAATGCTTGGTAAATATTGGTAATGTTTATCATGACATGAACAACAATCAACTATCGATTAATTACTATAAATTGGCATTAAATTTAACCAAAAAACTAAAAGATAAATACATGGAAATAACGTGTCTCAACAATCTTGGTGAATCATATTATTCGCTTGAAAATTATAAAGCTTCACTTAAAACTTTTGAAACCGCCCTGAAAAAATCGGTAAAATGTAAAAATAAAGACCTGGAAAGCTATATTCTAGATGGACTTGGTAAAACCCAAAATCAGCTCGGTAATTTTATAAAATCGATTGAATACCAAGAAAAATCGCTCGAGATTGCCGAAGAATCTGGCGATCAGCAATCCAAAATCAATGCTTTAATGGGTTTAGCCGATGGTTATTATGGTCTAGAAAAAATAGAAACTGCTATCGATTTTTACTTGCTGTCTTTAAAACTTTCAGGCGAAATAAAACAACCCAAAACCGCTTACGAAAACCATCAAAAACTAGCCAACGCTTACCAAAAAATTGGTAATTTAGCCAAAACCATTGAGCATTTACACGAATACCACAGGCTCGAGCGTGAAGTCTTAAACCAGGAAACCGCTCAGAAAACCAGAAACTTAAGCATTCAATTTGACCTCGAGCGGGCACGCCACGAAGCCGAAGTGTACCGTGTTCAGAACGAAACCATGGAACGCGCCAACGATTTGCTCGAGGAAAAAGTTCGTGAACGCACCTTGGAACTCGAGGAGGCGCGGGTTGAGATTGTCATGCGACTGGCGATGGCTGCCGAATACCGTGATGACAGCACCGGGCAGCATACCTTGCGGGTTGGTCGCAATTCGGCATTGCTGGCGACAGCTTTGGGCTTGCCAAACGAGCAGGTCGAATTGATACGCTCTGCCGCCCGCCTGCACGATGTGGGCAAAATTGGCATCACGGATTTGATCATGCTCAAACCGGGCAAATTGACTTTTGAAGAGTTCGAGCGCATGAAAACACACACCACCATCGGTGCAACCATGCTCTCCAATGGTCAATCGCTGCTTTTGAAAATGGCGGAAACCATCGCCTGGACGCACCATGAACGTTTTGACGGCACCGGTTATCCACGGGGTCTGGCGGGTGAAGATATTCCTCTGGTCGGCAGGATTGTCGCCGTTGCCGACGTTTACGATGCCTTGCGTTGCGAAAGACCTTATAAACGGGCTTGGAGTGTTGCGGAAGCTCGATTTGAAATTGAAACCCAAGCTGGGCAGCATTTTGATGGGCAAGTGGTGGATGTGTTTTTGAAATTGCTGGATTCGGGTGTCGATCTTGGTTAATTCGCTCGAGTCCTAACCGAATTTACGGGCGGCTCGAGATTGAAAAGTGATTGTTTTCAG
>JANLWR010000399.1:0-1559 GCA_031364625.1 Deinococcales bacterium
GGTATGCCTTGGACATGGTTCGGTACGCGAACGACATTCTTCATCCTGTGGCAATTGCAAATCGGCAACCTCGGACTGTTGCGCCTGGTGTTCTACCACCACCCAGAGAGTTACTGTAAGCCCTGTTTCACACTTGAAAAACTTCCTCGAACAAATACGGATTGGCGCATAACTTGTGAATTGTGATGAAAGCGCCAGTGGTAACGGCTATGTTTCGCACGGTGTTGTTGATGCTCGAGTAGGAATCGGCAAACAAAATTCGCAGTGCCCTACCAATGGAATTTTTGCCCCTGCCCAGGCAGGACGGAGTTAAGAAGGAGTCAACCATGTCTAATTGGTATTTACAAGCAAGCGTCTACAATCTTGAGAAATATCTGGAATGTACACGATCTGGCGATTCGTTTGAAGACTGCAACAAATATGCGCAGATCGCTTGGGAATTGCAAATCATGTATCGGATTTTCAGCGATCTAAAAATCCCAGGAATTGAACTCGGTCTTTGGGTAGATCCTCCAAACGAGGGTTTGGTGGGACCACCACCCCACGTAAATCCTTATGCAAAGTATCTCAACCATGTCTTGATTCTTTTGCTTGAACCTCAGATTCCAGTGAAAGGCGAACCGCAACCAGAACCCAAACTTTGGTGGCATAAAGATACCAACGGGCTTCCTAACTACAAGATTCGTTTGGAAGCCACACGCAAAATCCACAGTGAATTGGCAAATGCCATGAAGAAACTCGAGGGGCAGATCAAGCAGCTTGGGGTGTTGGTCAAATAGACAAACCAAGCGTTGCCTGATTGCAAGTAGGTTGAGTTGTGTACGAACACGAATCGGTTAGCGATTGGAGATTATTTTATGAGTCGGAATTTTTTTGGTCTCGTTGTTTTGTTTGCGTTCACCACAGTCATAACCAGTGCCGGTGGTTTGTATCCAGCACCCACCCCGAGTCTATTCGCACCACTCGCTAAACCAGCGTTGAATGGGTTTGTTGACATGCACACCCACCCGATGTCGCATTTAGCCTTTGGCGGCAAAGTCATCCACGGTGCTCCAGATGTGGGTGTTTTGATGCCCGCAATACCCAGTGGCAATGGCTGCCGCCACTACGACAGACCGACTTCAATTGATGAAGCGCTTTCGTCCGATAGGGCAACGTTCGGAGGTTGGGGGTTGTTTGACAACACTTGTGGCGATGATATTCGTAAAGCAGTTGTACGCAACTTGGAATCAAAACAAAAACCACCTGCGAATACTGGTCATCATGAAGAGGGATCACGTGGATACCCTGATTTTTACCTTTGGCCAGATCACAACGATATTACCCATCAGTCGATGTGGATCGACTGGATCAGACGAGCACACGATGGTGGTTTGAACGTCATGGTTGCCCTGTCCGTCAACAATTCCACCATTGCAGCCGCAGCAAATGGGACTGGAGACATCAACGCGGACGATGTTTCCTCGAGCGATGTCCAGATTGCGGAAATGAAAAGCATGATCGCACGACACTCAGATTTCATGAGGGTTGTGACAAGTCCGAGTCAACTCAGATCCGTT
>JANLWR010000433.1:0-4214 GCA_031364625.1 Deinococcales bacterium
GGTGGCTGGCGATGTGATCGTCAAATTTAAAGCTGGTACCCGGAGCGAATCGCGCCTTGCGGTACGCGGTCTTGATTTGCAACGAGGCTCGAGCATCGGTGTCAGTTCGACGTATTTGTACCGTTCAAAATCGGTGTTGGATGCCCGTGCAACCCTCGAGTTGGTGCAAAGCCTGCAAGCCCGCGACGATGTTGAATACGCCCAACCCAATTATATTGACCACTTCACCAAAACCCCTCGAGATCAGTTTTACCCATTCCAATGGCATTATGCGGCGATCAATTTGCCGCAAGCTTGGGATGTGGTGGACGGCACACAGGGTGCAAGCGTGGTGGTGGCGGTGATTGACACGGGCATCCTCTGGGCTGGCGATGCCTCGGCGCAAACGCATCCTGACCTGATCGGCAAGGTGCTGCCAGGTTACGACATGATTACCGACCCTCGGGCTTCAAGGGACGGCGACGGACGCGATAGCGACCCGTTCGATGTCGGTGATTTAAGTCAAGCCACCCAATCGAGTTATCACGGTTCGCACGTTGCAGGCACGGTAGCCGCCAGCACCGATAACCTCAAACCAGGCTCGAGCACGGAAGCGCTTGGGTTGGCGGGCGTCAGTTGGGGCGCAAAAATTTTGCCCGTGCGGGTGCTGGGTCAAGGCGGCGGCAGCAGTATCGATATTCTTGATGGCGTACTCTGGGCGGCAGGCATTGCCGTGCCTGGCGTGCCAAGCAACCCCAACCCCGCCAGCGTGATCAACATGAGTTTGGGTGGCAAGAGGTCGTGTTCGCAGAGTCCAGCCGAACAAGACGTGCTCAACCAAGTCAGAGCCAAAGGCGTGATCGTGGTGGTCGCGGCGGGCAACAACAACGAAAATGCCGCCGATTTTTCACCTGCCAGTTGTGCGGGCGTGATTACGGTTGGTGCAACCGATTTGCCTGGTGCTCGAGCGCCGTACTCAAACTTTGGGACTCGAATCGATGTGATGGCTCCTGGCGGCGACACTGGGGTTGACACCAACAACGATCAAAAAGCCGATGGTGTCCTCAGCTTAGACAAAGACGATGCCACAGGTGAGTTTTTTTACTCGTTCAAGAACGGCACCTCGATGGCAGCGCCGCACGTGGCTGGCGTGGCAGCCCTGATGAAAGCCTTGCGCCCAAGTTTGACGCCAGACCAAGCCCTGAATGTTTTGCGTGACACCGCCAAACCCAGAACCGCCATTCAATGTCAGGGACGTGCAGGTGGCACTCAAACCGCCACCGATTGCGGCGCGGGCTTAATCGATGTCTTTGCAGCCGTAAACGCCGTGAATGGCTTGACCACCACCACCCAAGATTTCAATTTAAAACTTTCCAAAGGCGGCTTGACCATCAAACCAGGCACAAATGCCAGCGTCAACCTCGAGATTGCCTGCACGGGTGGTCTGACGGGATTGGTGAACTTAACGGTTGACAGCGGTCTGCCTGGGGTCACAATCAACACAAGCGGCACTGCCAGTTGCGGCTCGAGCGTGGGCTTGAACATTGCGGTGGATGGAACTGTTGCCAGCCAAACGTATGCCTTGACATTTTATGGCACTTCAGGAACGCTCGAGCGGTCTGTTGGTTTTAGCTTGACCGTGCAAGCCACACCGCCAACAGTCCAAGGCACGATTGTACTGGCAGCTTTTGTCAATGCTCAGGGCAATCTCGAGGAAGCAAAATCAAACGCGGTTCAGATCACGCAGTCAAGCTCGAGTGCGGCGTTTAGCGTCGGTGAGCTTGAAACTGGAAATTACCTGGTGATTGCCTGGAAAGATGTGAACAGCGATAAGGAAGTGAACGCTGGTGATCTGGTCAGTGTAGAACCCAATTTGGTGAAACCAAGCAAAACGGGTTTGAGTTTAAAACTCGAACCGTACAGCGAAACCTCGAGCTTGCAAGCGAGCATGAAATCCAGTGATGTCCTGAAAAGCCTGATCGAATCCAGACAAACCCGTTAAAATTCAAATCAATCTTGAACCTCGAGCCGTAATGTGGCTCGAGGTTTAATTTTTGGTTGCGGCAAAATCCTGACCAATTTTGATGGTTAAATCCGCACCGAGCACGCCCTCGCCACTGACCAGCGCCTCGCCAACGCCAAGAAAACTGCGTGCTGCCTTGGCTTCCTCGAGGTTGAGGTTTGACAAGATGGTGGTCAGTTTGGGGTTTCCAGGATTGCTGCTCGAGGCAAAAACATTTTGAAAACCAGCCGCCCGCAACTTCGAGATTGCCAAATTCTGCAACTCCAGATCGCTGGCAACCACCGCCACGGATAAGCTTTTGACCTCTCGAGCCTCGAATAGATTTGCGCCGCGCAAGTGCTTGACCACCACATTTTGAATCGCCCGATTGTCGGGCAGCCAGAAACTCTTGCCGCCCAGACGCCCAAAATCTCCAGGCAACAATAAAGTATCGGTGCGAGGTTTGGACATTAAAAAGCCGAGCGCCATGCCGACATGTTGACGCGTTAAATTCGTGCGGGTGTTGGCTTCAATCGCCTTTGCAACCTTAGGCAACGCCAGAATGCCAGCAGGAGATTTCAGACGCTCGAGCAAGGAGCGCATAAAGGCTTGCTGTCGTTGTGTACGACCAATATCGCCCAGGTTGTCATGCCGAAACCGCAAGAAACCCTCGGCTTGAGCGCCGTTCAAATGCTGCAAGCCAGGCTTTAAATGAATCTCGAGTTTTGCGGCGGTGTCGCTGTAATCCATTGCCTGGGGGACAAAAAGATCGATCCCGCCCAAAGCGTTGACCAGCGCCTTAGACCCATCAATCGAAACCAGCAAATACCCATTGATTGGAATGCCCAGCAAGCCCTCCACCGCCCGAACGCTCGCCTCAGGACCGCCCAAAATGGCGGCATTGATCTTGTCATTGGCTCGAGTTCCAGCCCCAACGCGGGTGTCCCTGGGAACGGATAGCAATTTGAGCGCGTGTTGTTGTGGGTTGAGCTGCACCACGATCATGGTGTCGGTCAAACCCGAAAAATCCTCAATCGCTCGAGTGTGATAACCAGAATAGTTATGACTGACGCCCGCCAGCAAAAACGTGACTGGCGTTTTGGGCGCGTTCGGCAGCGCCGCAAAACGTTGAATCATGCTCCAGGCTGGCGCAGCCCAAACCGCCAGCGCGATCAAACCCGCCAGAAACAGCCACGGCAGCACACGAACTTTTTTACGTTTTACCTGGTTGACCTGCAAAAAACCACCTCGAGAGACGGGTTCTCTTGAACCACGATGAAAAGCTTAACCCAAGATCGTGAAGATCGACTCATCAAAAAACCTGACTCCGGAAACTCGAGTCAGGTTGAAAAATTGTGTCGCTGCGAGTTTTAAATTGGTGCCAAGGTGATGTCTGCACCAGTGACAGGCGTGCTGCCATTGTAAACGACACTGTCTTTTTGTCCGCCCAAGTCGCCAGAATCGCAAGCCAAAGCATTCGAGTTTTTATTGACACAAGCCACAAGCCTGTAAGTGCCAGCCTCCAAGCTCGAGAAGCCACCGCGTTTTGCGGTCAGGGTGTACGTGGTGTTGCCGACACTGTTGTCAAGATCAACCACCACGCGCCCACTCTTCGGGTTGGTTGGATCGTACTTTGTGCCGTCGAAGAAATCGGCGTAAACGTAAACCGTGGTTTTGGCGGCAGGTGGGGCGGTTGGGTTGGAAGCTTTGCGCAGTGCCAAACCGGCTTGCAACAAGCCAGAGCCGAAGGTGTTGGCTGCTCCCAAATTACGTGCGGTACTGGTCAAAATATCCTTGACTTGCACACGGGTTAAGGCGGGGTTTTTGGTCAGCATTAAACCAGCAATCGCAGCCACCTGCGGGGTCGCTTCCGAAGTTCCCGAAAGTTTTGCATAGCTGGTCACAGATTTAAAGTCGGTAGACGTAATCTGCTCGCCTGGGGCAACCAGTGCCAATTGAGGACCTTGAGCGCTGAAGCTCGAGATACCATTGGTTTTGTTAACGCTGCCCACCGCGATCACATTGGCATTGCGGGCTGGGTAGTAGATACCAAAGCCAGCCTCATTGCTATTGCCTGCCGCCGAAATCACGACCACGCCTTTCCCAACAGCATAAGTAATGGCATCATCAATACCAGCATCGGTTGAGCCTACAGCCAAACGAATGCCCAAACTCAGGTTGATAACTTTTGAGCCTTGATCGGCGGCGTAACGAATGGCTTTCGCCAAGGTGG
>JANLWR010000453.1:0-9297 GCA_031364625.1 Deinococcales bacterium
CAAACGTGACTTGGATTTTATCCTTGTCACGTTTTTTTAACGCTCGAGCCTTAATTTCGTGCGGTTTTACCCATGTTAAAAACAAAAATCTGGCATAACAAGGCTGTTGTCCGAAGTGCCTGCACTTTGTGATCCTTGAAAATCTGCTCGAGAAATTTATAACTCGAGGTTTGGGACGGGTGAAAACTTGTTCTAGAACTTCGGATTTTTTGTTCACCCATCACTTTTTTGTTTTCATTATGTTTAGAAATTTGAATTGGAATCTTGTAGGACTTCAAGTCCTTTTTACTGTCATCTGCATGAAAATTGCAGATATTATTTTGCTCAATTCTGCCCCAGAGAAAATACTCGTACCAAGTTGCGAAATTGTTCTTGCTGTAATGATTCTGTTGCTTTTGAGAACAAAAATCCGAGGATCATTTGGATCGCTCGAGATTTTTATTGGTGGGAGTTTCGGATTATCATTGGTTAATCAAAAATTTGACTTTTTAGCAATTGGTGTTGCCCTGGTAGCCATCTGGTTACTCGAGCAAAACGAATCAAAACCAGAAACTTTAACAGGAAAGCATTATCTTTGGACAACTGTTGTCCTTTTGGTTTTTGCTGGTTCGGCATGGTACTGGTTTGGAGTCAGTTCACTGAAATGGATCATCACTGTCCTAATCGGCTGGATATTTCAAATGTCTTACCAACTGGACAAACCAAATCTCTGGAATATCAATGGTGATGTCTGGTATCCTATCCAAATTTGCAGTTCAAAACTTTGGATTGCAAGTTTAACGATAGCGAACCTTGGCATGTTGGGGTTTGCCACAACCAACTCGAGTATCAACCTTGCCTTGGCATTGGTACTCGGTCAGTTGTTACAACAAGATAAGATCGGGCGCTGGTTTTCCATCACCCGACTGATCGCCTTTATGTTGGTGGTATTGCCAGAACTTCTGCAATCAACATTGCAAACCTTATTGCAATACTACTAACTTAGCCTCGAGCAGCCAAGAATAACAACAAAACGTGACCCTGGATTTATCCTCGGTCACGTTCTCTTTTACCTGCTTCACCAATTGCCAATTTTAATCCCCTCTGGTTGCACCGAAGTCAGCAAGGTATCAACGGCGGCAGCCACGCTTTCGTGCAGCATAAACTTCCCTTTGGCTCTAATTTCGATGGCGACATCAAACACGGGTCTCGAGCGTCGCTTGCCCGCTTCAATGTCCAGATCGCCCAACAGTGGGTGCAGGACTGGGTTTTCAAAAACGTCTTGCAGGGTTTTGCCGTGGGCGGTGGCGATGACACCGACACCTCGACGGGCGGCGGTTTGAATCACGGCAACGTCGCCGTGATAACCGATTTCGTCGCAGACGATCACTTCGGGTCCGTGGTTGGCGATGGCTTGCATGATGGTTTTGGCTTGCTGGTCGGGGCTGGTGACTTGCATTCGGCGGGCGGCGCCCAAGCCCGGGTGAACGATTCGTCCGTCGCCTCCAATTTCGTTGGAGGTGTCAATCACGATCACTTTGGGTCCGACGCGTTCGGCGACAATACGCACAATGTCGCGCAATAACGTGGTTTTGCCAACGCCAGGCGGTCCGATCAGCATTAAACCGTCGCACTTTTCGATGTAACTTCTAAGCGGTTCGGCAACGCCGTAAACCATGCGGGCGACGCGGACGGTCAAACCGTCGAGGTAATCGTAACGGTCGCGTTTGGCGCTGATGCGATGAAGCGTGCGGTCAATGCCGAGACGATTGTCGGCGCGAAATTGTCCGGCGCGGTCTACCAGGTACTCGAGGTCATTTTCTTCGACGCTGCGTTCAAACAATTGATGGCGTCCATCAACGCGAATCGCCAGTGGTTTGCCCAAATCGAGCGCGATTTCTTCCAGTCCGTCTTGATTGTCGATGGCGATTTGCCTGACCCATCCGGGCAAAAGGCGCAGCAGTTGTTCAAAGCCGTCAATTGGCGCAATTGTGCCTGGGGCGGGCGCGGTTTTGACTTCTTGGTGAAACCTTGGAGGTTCACTAACCTCGAGTACGATGCGGTCTGCAACGTTTGAAAGGAGCATAGTCATAAGGGGTTGACCTCAAGTCATTTTGGCAAAAACCCGAGATGCACGCATTGGGTTGCATCTCGGGTGTTAAGTTGGGCGTTAACCTCGAGTGTCGGCTCGGGGTTGAAAGTTAAAAATCGTGCCTTGATGATCCATTGGCTGCGCCATGATCGCTTGCTCTTTGATTGGGGCTTGAACGCTTCCGAGGGCGGCAGTCAAGTTTTTGATGTCGTGTTGTAAAACCTCGAGTTGCTTGGCGTTTTGGTTGGCGTTTTCGGTCAGTTTGACCGCCAGTTGAATCAAAAATGCCAAACCGATTGCCATAATGCCGTTGGAAAGCGACCAGAACATACACGAAAACACGCCCATAACAAATCCTAAAATGCCAATAATTCGTGCAATCAGTACAATGTGTCCTGAAGTAACAGCGACAATACCTGAAATCGCCAGGGGTAAAATGGCAAAACTGACGTAAGCTGGGAAGCGGTAGACCATCAAGAACATCGACAGCAGCATTCCAACGCCAACCACGATCATGGCGGCGGACGACGAGAGGGCTTTGTTGACGGTGCGCGGTTGCGAAGGAAGGGTTGAGCGAATCATGGATTGCATAAAAGACCACCTTTGGGGTTTGAAACCAATTATTTTTTGGGTTTTTTGATTTTGGGAATTTGGTACTTGAACGACTTGGCTTTTTTCCAATTTCGGTTAAACCAAGCGGCGGCGGCTCGGGTGTGGTACGGGTTGGTGTCGGCTATCGTGTCTCGAGTCTCGAGCGGTCCTGAAATGTCGTAAAGCAAAGGACCTTGCACCAAGACTTGTCCGTCCATGACGGCTTGGCTTTGACGCACGCCGGTTAAGACTTTAACGCTGACGCCGGGCAGTAAACTGAGACCGGGGATGTAGCTGGTGGCTTCGCTGACCTGAAAAGCGTCTGCCAGAATAAAAATTCGGACGTTGCGCTCAACGGCGGCGCGGCGTAAACCCTCGGCTATCGCTTTGTTGCGAATGCTGGGAATGGCAATGACAATTTCGCGGCTCGAGGTGTACAGGGCGTTGCCAACAATTTCGGAGGTGTTCAAGATTTTGGTTTGGGCTTGCGCTTGAACCAAACCCAAGCCCAAGGTGAAAGCTGCCAAGGTTTTGAAGGGCTTATTCACCGACGTATGCCCTTCTTGCCAGGTTGGTAAATTCTGAAATTTCAGCACTTAAATTTTTGCCTGGCGGACCGACTTGGACCTCGCCAGTTTCGTTCAGCAAGCCCTCGCCGTAAAACGATTGCCCGTTGACCAAACCAAACGGTGCAATTTTATCTGATCCCATCGCCACGAACACCACGTTGGCGGGGTTATGCTTTAAGCCCTTGGCAAGGCTGTTGACCCGCGATGTTGGGTTGGTCGGCGCGGTACGCTCGAGCAACACCACCACGTTGACCTTGCGTTTTGAAACGGCAATCAAGGCATCGACCAAACTGGGCGAGGTGATGTCTTGCCCTTTCAAATAAACACTGCCCGAGGCGCGTGCCAACGCGGCATAAAAAGTTTCCTGGCTCGAGGTGCTGAACACCCCAGGACTGACATTGGGCGCACAACCAAGTAAGCCCACCATGACCAGCAATCCAGCTTTTTTTAAAAACATAATCATACTAACTCCTTTCAAAAAATTCTCTTGGTCATTGCATCACGGCTTTAAGTGTCAACACGGAAAAACCACACCAAAGCAGTTGATTGCTGAGTCGAGCAGCCAGTTACTCAAAAAGTGCGTTTTTTACTCGGGTTTTGAAATCAAGCCACAAAATAACGTTCAAGAGTTCTTGGTCAACATTTGGATTTGAGTTGAAGAAAACTTGAGTATACGGTTAAGGCATTTTAAATTTAAGAAAAAAATTTCTGGAGGTCGTTTATGAATATGATTCGCGCAGGTTTGTTTGGCATGTTGGTCGCTTTGAGCACCTTGCTTTCGGGTTGCAATTTGGTTCAGGAAACGCTGGGCATTGGACCTGGCAAAGGCACAATGCAGGTCAATTACACGGGCGTTCAGGGTTTTGATTCCAATGCAGTCATCATGGGTTCAGAGTTTAACAAAAGGCTTTTTGATGATGGTACTGGCTACAAAACTTCTTATGATTTGAAGGCTGGAACGTACACGATCAGCGCCAGCAGCATTCAAGGCTATACCGCCTATGTTTCAGTCAGCCAAACCAACGGCAACATCACGCACGTCGAATCCAATTCGGCGGCGCTCGAGGCAAATCAGGTGGTGTTCGTCAAAATCAGTTACGCCAAAATTCCTGTGGTCGTCACACCCTGAGCACCTTTTTGCGCCCTCAAACAAAACGCTTTTGGCAGGAAGGTCTGGCTTCGTGTAAAATCACCAGGATTGCACAGCGCCACCATTGCCGCCATCAGGATTATGCCTTGGAGATCATGTGAACTTTGATAAACAACACAACCATCAAGAACAGATTTGTCCACTCTGCAACACGCCGCAACTCGAGCCGACTGAACCAAACTGTGCCATTTGTGGTTTTGATTTCTCAATTTTGACACTCGAGGCAGACCAAACTAATGCTTCGAGTAAACCAGCCGAGCAGCAAACGATTGATTTCTTGTTGGACGAAATTCATTTGATCAACGTGCTTTGCGCACTTTAAAGTTTGCACCAGGCTCGAGTTGCCCAATAATAAATCCCCCGCCCTCTCGAGCGGGGAATTTTATTTTTGGCTTCCTCAGTCATCAAAAAAACCGATTCAAATCCCAAGGGGTTCTGAATCGGTTTCGAGGAAAAGTTCCTCTTAAAAATGCCTTGCCTTTACAGCAAGGACTGTAAATGCTCGAGTTCCGAGCGTAGTGGTTGCGGCATTTGTTTCTCGAGAAGTGCTGCAACACTTAATCGCAAGGCAAACCCTGCGGTTTGATGACTCTTAAGTTGGTCTTGCAATGCAGCAATCTCAGGATTGAGCCGCCACATCTCAAGACCTTCAATGGAGTCCGAAAGTAAAAACCCGTAACTCGAGAGTGCCAATTCTGGTGTAACGAGCAGCAACTGTTTCCACTCGAGCACGGTATTTTGAACACGTTCCCGAAATTGTTGTTTCCCCAAAAGGAAAGGCAAACTGGCTATCACCCAGTCAATCTGGGCTTTGAACGCCAAGGGGCGCTTGTCAGCCATCAATGCCAAAGCAGCCTCTTGAACTTCAGTCACCAGTGTGGCATCGTCCAGTGCGCGTTCGCATAAATCAAAATAATCCAGAATGTTTTGCATAACCATACGTAAAGAAATCTTTTAAAGCTTAACAACTTATCGCCAAGCCCGAGGTTAAAGTCTCACTTTTTGCCAAAGTGAAATTTTGACATTGAAAAAAACACCTTGTCAGACACGATTTTGTCTTTTTGGGGTTTAAAACTCGAGCGACTAGCCATAAGGCTAGGTGCGCCCAACTAACTGATTGGGCGAGGTCAAAACCGCGCAAAATTTTTAGACTCTCTTTGTTCAACAAACAAGTCAAACCAACCGAGATCAAGCCCAAGCCTTCCAAGTTATTGATCCAACCAAGGAGAAGACCATGAAAAACGCAAACCTCGAGTTCACGGCATTCAACCCAAACACTGTTCAAGCCCAAGCCCTCAAACTGACATCGGTACTGCTGAGCGCCGACCTGGCAGACAAAGTCATTTGCGTCTGCGCTCCAGAACGCCACAAGTCGGCAATTGCAGGCGTATGCGAAGACCTTGGACGGGCTGGTTGCGTGGCAATCTCGATTGACAGCACCGCCTTGGAAAACGTGGAAGTTGCCAATCACAAAAAACTTGCCCTGTGCGACGAATTGTTCGTGATCGATTTGAACGGCTGCCTTGACGAGCACACCCGTACCGTGGTGGTCGCCGCGCAACGACTGGCTAAAAGCGTCAAATTTATCGAATCGCTGGACTTAAACGAACTCAATCAAACCCCAGGTCGGGTGTCACACAAAATCCCAGAGGATGCCCAAAACCTCGAGAAGAGTTTGGTGATCGACCTTTCAAAACCCTTCCTGGTGACTTCGGGTGCGGTCATGTTGTACGGACCAAACGAAACCCGCCCAGCCTTCACCTTAATCTCTGATCACATCTGGCCCGGAATCGCGCACGTGCCGGAAGTCTGGTACGCCCAAGCCGCCAGCAACACGCAAATTGTCGATTACACCGGCGATGCCAAAATGCTCAAACCCCTGGGCGAAGTGATTCGTTGGGCGGTCGCCACCAGTGGTCAGATTTCTGAACGGATGCTCTGGGCGTTGTTGGTGCTGGGGTCGGTTGAAACCCAAGAGGAACTGAGCGCCATCGTCGGTTGCCGACGCGAATCGGTCACGGCAGCCATGCGCAAATTGCGTCAACTCAAATACATCGAAAAATCCCTTGGTCGGATTCGTTTGACTTCGCTCGGAATTTGCTGCGCCACCAAACTCAGTTCGTTTGAACGCGATGAGGTCATGTGCAAACTTCAAGATTACAAAACCAACCGTCACCAAGATTTCGATTTTCCTTACGGCAATCAAGCGCTGGCAGCCTAACCCGAGTCAGGGATTGAACCAAAGGCGGTGATTATTCGGTGATACGCATTCAAACAAGCAAACTCGAGTTTTTACAAGCATCAAGCACCGAATTGCCACTGTCCGACATTCAATTGGGTCAATACCAAACGCGTCGTCGCGTTGACAAACAAGCTCTGGAATTGGCACTGATCCAAAATCTGCAACGCCAAGATTTAACCGAGATTGAAGAACTCGAGGCTGTGCTGGATTTACTAACAGTACAATTGGAACTTTCTAAGCTCGAGGTGGTCAAGCTCTTGTACCGAATGGATAACGAACAAAAACGCAAAGTCAAAACGCGTGAATTGGGTCATCAAAAAGCACAAACCATAGAAACCCTCTTCAAACGCCTTGGACGCATGACCTGGTCGAGTTTTATCACCGTGCGATTGCCACTGTTAAAACTGCAAGACGACCTCAAAGCAGCCCTTCGCGCCAAAGAAATCAGCTTGGTACACGCCCGCCTGCTGATGCGAGTAGACAACAAACTCGAGCGCCAAGCGTGGACCGGGCGAACTGTCAGTCAATCGCTGTGCGCCAAACAACTTTTGATGCAGTTGCAACCAAACCAAAACCCACAAAAACACCATAGCGAAATAAAAGATTTGAAAGCTCGAGTGGCTGGCTTGAGCAAACGATTTCAAAAACAACAATTTAACAACGCCAAAACATTTTGTAAAGCCAAAAAAATTATCGACTCACTCGAGACACTGCTGAACGCTGAGGGTTCAGGGTCAACCGCGTGAACATTTAAAGAAAAGATTTTCAAGCTCGAGCCTCAAGTGTAGGGACAACAATCGAATTCGGGGTGATGCGTTTGGCTGCTGAAAAGATCAAGACGAGACTAAAAAGTTAAAAAACACCGCAACAAAAGCGATGCGGTCTTTAAGATTCAAACCAGGTTACATCACCTTAAAAAAGATGCAGGAGGAATTATTTTATGAAACACTTTTATGTTTTGCTCTTCGCCACCCTTGCCTTCTTGATGGGCAACGTCAGCGCTCAAACCCAAAACTTGTACGTCGAAGATTTGGAAAAAGACGCCCAACCGATTGTCATCTCGCCAGGGTATTTGACGATGCTCGAGTTTTATCAAGAAGTCGATCAAGTTTGGGGTGGACAGCAAGGCTTACTGAAAATTGATGCGTCCAACAGCAACACCAAATTGATTCTGACCTCGACCGCCAAATCTGGCGAAACCGATTTGATTGTCGAAGTCGGCGACCATACCTTACTCTTTCACATCACCATGAGTCCGGGTAAGAAATCACGGCGTTACGTGATCTTGCTCGAGAAACCAGCCAGCGCCGTTGGCGCCACGCCCGTTGCCCCAGCCGCAGCACCCGCGCCAGTCACCAAACCAGCCGCGCCAGTCAGCAAACCACCCGTCACCAGCAAACCGCCAGCAACCAGCAAACCCCCAGTCACCACGACCAAACCAGCCGCTCCAGTCACGCCCAAACCCGAAGTGCCAGCAGCCCCCGCACCGGTGCTCGAAGTTCCAGCCCCAGTCGCCGTTGTTGCAGCGCCAAGTGCCGCCGTTGAACCGACTGCCACCAAACCAGCCACGACCAATACCCTGAAGCAAGTGACGACCAAACCTGCGGGCGTTCCAAGCCAGAACGCCAACCCCAAATGGTTGAGCTTTCGCATCATTGGGCAACCCGTGGTCAACTCCAAAGGCGAAACCCTTGTGCCTTACAGCCTGCGCAACAACGGCAACAAAAGCGTTACGGTTGACTTTGAGAGCATCACCATCACCCAAGGCAACAACGAGGTCGAATGCACCGTGGACGGCGAAAGCGGTCCGATCAGCCTTAAACCTGGCACGGCACTGACCGGACGCCTGCGGTTCACCCTCGATCCCAGCATGGCTGCCAGCTTCAATTTGACTTGGTCGTTTCTCGAGGAAATCAGCAATGACCCTCAAACGTACGTGATCTCGAGAGGAGTGAGTATGAAATGAATCGAAAATTATTCTCAATCGCCGCAATATCAATCCTTGCCACCGCACTGGTGGCAACCGCCGTGGGGGCTTCGACAGGACCCGTGGGTATTGTCTCTTTGATCGAAATAGACCCCAGGGACAAAGCCCAAAACGAAAAGAACGGCGATGGTCGCGCCCCGGTGCTGCTGGCAACCCACTCTTTTGTCGAAGTGACCCAAGTCGAACGCCTGCGGGCGTTCCAAGCCTGTCAGAAAGCGGGCAAGACCGATTGCAACACCGACAAGTACCGCCACGAATGGAGCGTGCCGTTCATCACCGTAGAAAATGCCAACAAACTCGAGAAAGCCCTTTCGTTGGCTTGGAACAGATTTGACGCTCGAGTGATCTGGCGTATGAACACCGTGATTAACAACTTTGGCGTTACGCCAGTCCCACACCGTGATTATTTACTTCCCACTTTTAGCTTTTCAGGGAATTGCCTTCTTGGTGGTATGACCGGGTTTAACATTGACACGAAGTTAAGCGCATGGGATGGATCAGCGCTGGCATTGATGAAAGCCAGCGACTTTTGCGACGGTTTAAGCCTGGACAAAGCCGTCAGCCTGGCAAGTACCCATATTGCATCGCCAGCACCGTGCGGGTTGGGTGGCGGCACAGTTTACTGGAACGAAGTGGCAAGACGTTACAGTGAAGCCATGAAACACGCCCTGACCAAATACTACCCAG
>JANLWR010000483.1:0-1554 GCA_031364625.1 Deinococcales bacterium
GATGCTATTTTTTGCGCTTTTTGGTCAAGCCTTCCTGCGTTACCTCGGTATTAACCTCGCTGCCTTCCGCGCCAGTGGGGGGGTGCTGCTTTTTCTCATGGCACTCGACATGATTTTCGCTCGAACCAGCGGCGCTAGGGAAACCTCTGAAGAAGAGCAAGAAGCCAAAGCCAGAGAGGACATCAGCGTTTTCCCGCTCGGCATTCCCTTAATCGCGGGTCCTGGCACACTCTCGAGCATCATGATTTTGACGGGCAAATCCACCAGTCTTGCCGGCGACCTCGGCGTGATTCTGGTCGCGTTTTTCGTGCTCGGGATTTGTTATTTTGCGCTGCGCAGTGGAACTCGAGTGATCAACCTGATCGGGAAAACCGGTGTCAACGTGATCTCTCGGGTTTTGGGCGTGTTGCTGGCGGCGCTTGCCGTGCAGTACATTGCCGACGGCGCACGGAGTTTGTTGCAACTGCGTTGAATTTGATGTTGTACGTTTAACGGCTCGAGTTTTTGCCATTATGTATACAAGTTAAAAAATTCAAGCCCGTTTTTTAAGCTTGGTGCGAGTTTTGGTTTTGTACACTTGCCCTCTTGGTTCAATACCGATGACTTCAATTACAAAACTTTCAACGAACAGCAAAACTCGATTGTCACCAACCCGCAAGCGTAAAGTGCCTTTGGTGTAACCAGTGAGCGGAGTCACATCACCTCGACCCGTCGCGCAAAGAATTAAAAGAGCATCCAAAGTTCGGGAATAGTCTTTGCGATCAAGTTTAGCAAAGGCTTTTGCAGCAGGTTTCTCGAGACGCAAAACATACGGGGCATTTTGCGGAAGAATCATTTTCGCAAGCGTTCCACTTCGGCTTGAAACTCTTCAAGTGTGAGCAATTCACCCTTAATTCCTTGACCACGTTCACGCAAACGCTTTGCAATGCGGGGGGAAATAGGTTCGTCTACGGGTTCGCTCATCAAGGCACGTTCCAAGTCGTTTTGCAAAAATGGTGCGAACCGTTCCCACATCTCGAGCGGAATAAGTACAGCAGTACGATTTCCAGTTGCATCAGTGACATATTGCGGCTCGAGTGGCTTGTACGGTTTGACTCGTGATTTGCTTGGGTTCGTCAGTGGTTGAGGTGTTTTCCCCCGAGTTTTGGCAGGTGCGGTCATGCAAACATTGTAGCGCCAAACTCGAGAACCACAAATCCCCACCCTCGAGTCTCGAGCATGGGGATTTCACCAATCGCAAGTGGTTTTTATTCTAAAGTCACCAAATAATCGTACAAATCTGGTCCACCCGTATGCACTTCCACGCCCAATTGCGGCATCTCCGAATTGATGCGGGCAAGCAAGGCTTCAGACGTTTCGCTCGAGACGTTCGGACCCGTGAACACCGTCACAATTTCTTGACTGACGTAAGCACCCTTCAGCATGGTCAGCACCGCATCTTCGCTCGAGCCGCCGTTTGTGACAAGTACATCGTCACGCAAGCCGATCACGTCGCCCTCAGTGATGTCGCGTCCGTCAATGCTGGTGGTGCGGCTGGCGTGCGTGACTTCAAAG
>JANLWR010000455.1:0-8623 GCA_031364625.1 Deinococcales bacterium
TGTTTTTTGCCGCAACAATTTTTTGACCCGCACCACATTCGAGTATTGCGTTGCAACGTCTAATAAAGTTGGGATGGCTCGAACCAGACGATCAAACCGCGCAAAACGCCACTCGAGTTGCCAAGCTGTTGGAAACGAATTGCGCCAAATTTTGAGTTTTTCTTGAGATAAAACGTTGTAATCCAGTTTTTGCTCCCAGGGATCACACAATGCCAAAAACGTCTCGAGCGGTTTTTTCAGACCAAAGTGCTCGGCTCGAGAAATCAGTGCTTCACGGCTTAAACCCCATTTTTTGGTCAATGCCTTAAAATCAAGAACATCGTGTGGTTTTACGCCTGGGCTTTCATCCCACATTCTGGAGAGGACAATACCCATCAGTGCCGCATCTTCAGCAGCAGGCAACGCCACCTGACAACCCTCCCACGTAACTTGGCTCGAGGTTGACCACATCTCGTTCGTTAAACGCTGCGCATTTTTGGCTGAGGTAAACGTGTGGAGCGCAAAACGATGCAAGTCCAAACGCACGCTGTGGTCGGTGGTGAACAAATGGCTTTCCTCGTGAACGTTGGGCAGCACCGTGTCGGTGCGATTCCAAGTCTCAACCCAACCAGGAAGTTCGCTGGCAATTTTTGCCGCTCGAGCCGCCTCAGATTCCTTGACAATGATGTCCACATCGCCGTAAAAACGGACTGCTGGCAGGTCATAAACAAATTCTGCCATCATGAAACCCTTGAACAACATCGGCACGATTCCCGCCGCGTTCCAGGCGCGTACCAACTCGAGCACATGAGATTTGATCTTGGCATGACGGGCTGTGGCAGCCAGAAAGGAATTGCGAAACTTGGGTTTTTCAATGTGGTCTGCTGGCAAACTCGAGTAAAACAAGGGCAACAACCTAAAATCGGTCATCAAGCCAATCGGCACGTCTTTGGCTGGCGTGATTCCAAGCAGGAATGACTCGAAGGCGTTCATGGCGTTTGAGTCTACCGCGAAACCCTATTTCGCGTCGTACCAGGAATCCCCCACCCCCACCCCCACCCCAAGCGGCACATCGAGCGTGAAGGCATTGTTCATGGTGTCTTCGACAATTTTACTGACTGCCTCCACGTGCTGGGCAGGACTCTCGAGCACCAGTTCATCGTGAACTTGCAAGAGCATTCTTGCGCCAAACGGTTCAAGTTGCGGCTCGAGGTAAATCATGGCGTATTTGATAATCCCCGCGCTCGTGCCTTGAATCGGCATGTTGATCGCGGCACGTTCGGCGGCTTCGCGCACCATAAAAACCTTCGAGTTGATTTCGGGAATATAACGCCGACGGTGGAATAAATCTTCGACGTAACCGTTCTCGTGACAAAAGGCTTTGGTCGTCTCGAGGTAGCCGTTGATGCCTGGGTAGGCTTCAAAGTATTTGCTAATAAAATCTTTAGCCATTTCGTAAGAAATACCTTCGTCGCGGCTTAATCGGTGTGCACCCATGCCGTACAAAATCCCGTAATTGACTGCTTTCGCACCGCTGCGTTGGTCTTTGGTGACTTCCTCGAGTGGGATGCCCAGAATCCCTGCGGCGGTACGGCGGTGAATGTCTTCGTTGAGTCTAAAACTTTCGAGCAGCGCGGGTTCTTTGGTGATGTGCGCCAGGATTCGCAGTTCGATCTGGCTGTAATCGGCGCTGATGAGTTTCATGCCCTCACTGGCAATAAATCCTTTGCGCAGTTCCCGCCCGACTTCTGTGCGAATCGGAATGTTTTGCAGGTTTGGATTCAGGCTCGAGATGCGTCCTGTGGCTGTTCCAACTTGGCTGTAAGTGGTGTGCAAACGATTGGTTTTTGGGTTGACCATTAAAGGCAGCGGGTCGAGGTACGTGCCTTTGAGTTTGGCAATCTCGCGGTACTCAAGAATCTTGGGAATGATTGGGTGCTCGTCCACCAGCCCCTCGAGCACACTGGCGGCGGTGCTGCGTTTGCCCGTGCCTTTGGTTTTTTTGCCCGAGGCGAGTTGCAATTTGTCGTACAAGATTTTCTCGAGTTGATCCCGAGAGTTGAGGTTGAATTCTTCTCCCGCCAGTTCCCAGAGTTCAAGCTCGAGTTCTTTGATTCGGGTTTGAAAGCTGTCTGACATGGCTTTAAATTGCGCCGCGTCAATCCGAATGCCGGTCGCTTCGATTCGCGCCAGAACTTTGCTGGTTGGAATCTCGAGGTTTTCGTACAGTCTTTTTTGTTCATCGGTGAACATGGGCGCGAGTTGTTGAATCAGTGCGGCGCTGGCGGCGGCTTGGCTGGGCGCGTCTTTCGCCCATTCGTGCTCCAAGTAACGCCTTGAAATAATGCTGGCGTTCACGTTGGTGGTATCGAGGGCGTAAGCCATCAAAAGCGGATCGTCTCCAGGCTCGAGGTTGACGCCGTTCATGATGGCGTGAACCGCCAGGGATTTGGCGTCAAAGGCGTGAACTTCGCTCAAACCTGCAAAAATCTTGAGGTTCGGGTTTTCGGCTTCTCGCACGCCATTCTCGAAATTGGGGTCGCTATAAGCCAGCGCCTTCAAATCTGCGCTCGAGGCGAAATCGCTCGAGAGGGTGAATCCCCAGACTGCATTGGCTTCTGGTTTTTGCCATTCAAGCTTCGTAAAAGTCTGAGCTGGTCTGGCGGGTACGGTCTCGAGTTCAACCGCGCCCAAATCCAAATCCTTGATCAAACTGAAAAACTCGAGTTCCGCCAGCGCCTCACGCAGTCCGTCCTGCGGTGCAAAAACGTTGGCTTTGACAAAATCCGCCTCGAAATCCATATCGGTCACGATTCTCGAGAGTTCTTTGCTCATCAGGACATTCTCAAAACTGTCCCGAATTTTTTGCGCGTCCTTGGCGGGTTCTATCGTGTCCAGATTCGCCAAAATATAATCGAGCGAACCGTATTTCTCGAGCAACTTCTGCGCACCCTTCGGACCAATCCCACGAGCGCCAGGAATGTTATCGCTCGAGTCGCCCGTTAAAGAACGGTAATCAACCCATTGGTCAACGCGCACACCGTACTTCTCGAAGACCTCACTTGGACCAACTTCGCGGTCGTCGCTGGCGATGACTTTCACGTTTTCGGAAAGCAATTGATAAGCATCGCGGTCGCTGGTCAGAATTCGAACTTCAATGCCCTCAGCCTCCGCTCGAGTTGCCAGTGTGCCGATCACATCGTCTGCCTCGTAGCCAGGTTCTTCGAGTCGCATCAAACCCATCAAATCAACGATTTGTTTGGTCTTATGAACCTGTTCGTGCAGGTCATCGGGGGTGTCGGCACGACCCGCCTTGTAATTCTCGAACGCCTCATGTCTGAAGGTCTTGACGGGCGGGTCGAACACCACGATCACCGCGCCCTCTCGAACGCCTTTTTTGACGCCAGCTTTGACATGTCGCATCACGGTTTTCAGGAAACCATAAATCGCCTGAACGGGTTCGCCCTTCGAGGTGGTCAAGCTGCCAGACGAACGTTGCAGCGCAAAATACGAACGGTACGCCAGCGCGTGACCGTCGATCAATATGACGCGTTTGGGTTTGGTGCTGCCCACCACTTTGGGGCTTGGTATCTCGAGGTTTTCAGTGGGATCAGGAATTCCATGTTCCGCGAGGTAAATCTCAACCTCGGGATCTAATTGTTGTTCTGGGTCGGGCGCATCGAACAAACTGGGTTGGCTCATGAACGCATTCTACCCGAATTCTGTTACCAGCGAAATGCCAGGGTTTACTCTTTTGGTTTGACCGCGCTGCGTCCAAGATGCGCCAAGGATTCTGCAAGCCGCCACTCGCGGATCGTCCACAAACGATTCAGCTTGTGCACCTCGCCCTGCTTGTAACCCGCACGGTGCAAACTGACCCAACCACGGTCTTCGTTTAAGTCCGAACTCAGTTCGGTTAACGGATTAGGATGTCCAATCCAGACCACAGAATGCGCCCGCAACGCCGCATGGATTTTCGGAAAAACCTCCTCGAGTTCCAAACGCGTCTGACAAAACGCGATCACCACATCAAAACGTCCCTCGAGCCGCAAAAACACTTCCACCCGTGGCGGCAGTGGTTGCAATGCCTCGTAAAAACGTTCTGGCGGATTGAGCAAGCCCACCAAAGAACCCTCATGGATACCGAGTGTTTCGACCAATTGAATGGACATAGGCTTATTTTAAGGAGTCTTACACTTCAAGTGCAAATACCTTCAGTGGAGACTCGAGGTTTTCGGGCGTTGGGAAATCTATTTTGGATTGCCCCAAACTCTCGAGCAGGTTAAAACCACGACCCGCACGTTTTAAACCCGTCTTGATTTGCGCGTAGAAATCTCGTCTCGAGAGTTGCGCGTTGTTGCAACACGCCAGCAGCAAACCATCAGGTGCGACAATGCTGGCAGCAAGCTCGATCAATCTGTCATAATTCGCCGCCGCCGAAAACCGCATATGCCTAGAATTCGCAAAACTCGGTGGGTCAAGAACCACCACATCAAACTTGTCCTCGCGCCTTGAGAAACGGTGAAGCCAGTCAAAAACATCGCCAGCAATAAAATCAAAACGCTTCGGCTCGAGCTTGTTGAGACGGTAATTTTCCTCACCCCAGTCCAGCACCCGACGTGAAAGATCAAGATTGACCGCTCGAGTAGCGCTGTTTAAACTGGCGACCAAGCCAAAACCGCAAGTGTACGCAAACGTATTCAACACGGTTTTTCCAGCCACATGATGCCCGAGCCAAGCCCTCGGTTCGCGCATGTCCAAAAACAAACCCACGCTCAAATCCCCACCAGGACGAATCAGGTACTTCACACCATGCTCGAGAATCTCAATTTCATCCATGCGTTTGCCCCAAACCGGAGCGTCGGGCGCGAGCGAATCCCTGTCCACATTCGCCACATGCCGTGCCTCTTTAGGGCGGCGTTTCAGGTAAATCGAAACTGGTTGAAACGTTGCTGCCAGCACCTCGAGCAACACGTTTTCTTGTTTCTCTGAAAGCTCAGTGTACAAACTTGCGATTAGTACACCCGCAAAAAAATCCACGCTCAAATCAGGAATTTCATCCGCACTCGAGTTCACAAGGCGGTAAGCTGTCGTGCTCGGGTTTTGCTCGAGGGTCACGCGTTTTTCTCGAGCAAGATATAACAAATCCTCGAGTTTGGGTGTGTTGTTTAAGAGCGCAACTAAATCTGGCACAACCCGAGAATAACTTAGAATCGTCGTAAGAACGAAACTCGAGATTTCAGAACCGCAGGTATTAAACACGGGTGTTTAATGTTGGAGTCAAATAGGTCTAATGATGGTCACAACAGGCGCTGCAACGATTATTTTGAAAATTACCGTGGTTTTAGCGTCTCTGATACAGAAAAAATACTAATTGTTTCACTGCTGAGGAAGGTCAAAACCGATGTTATCCGAAAATGTGGCAAAATGTGCTCTTGCGCGTGATGCGCTCGCCAGTGAAGTGCCACCGCTTGGCGTCACAACACGGTTCCCGACCGCCACATGATTGAGCGAAGCCCCCGCAGTATTCTCAGCCACACGTAAGGCAGTACCACCTTCTGGTACAGTCGCCCGGTTGTTGCGGATCTCGACCCCTTCTAGACCGTAAATACCGTGCTGATCGGAGGTCTGCCCAAGGAAAAAAACGGGCGACAGCGATGTTGCCGTAATCTGGTTATTGGCAATAATCACTTTCCCAGAATCACGCGCCGCGTAGTTGTTGACGACCGGATCATTGTTGTACGCCCTCGATGCCGGATCGGCTGTGAGGGTATTCCAGCCGCTTTCGACCCCAAAGTAAGCTTTTAAGCACGGACCGACAAAAATATTATTGGTGTAACTGTTGCCCACAGAATGCGTTCCAGTGTAGGCAAAGAAGGTCGGACCGCCGAGGCTTTCCACGGTCACTGAATTGCCATCAAAACTGTTGTTCTGCGATTCGACGTAGGCTTGTAAAAGACCTTCACCAGCCGCTCGAGCGCTGCGGATGTCGTTCTTTTCGATGCGGTTGTTCGACGATCCATACGCAAGGTGTACCGAGGACGAGACAGAATCACGCAAAGTGTTTTCCATGACCAGGTTGCCAACAGCACGGTTTTGCATCGAGACGTTACGCATGTTCATTTCTAAAGTGTTCCGAACGATGGTCGTGTTCGAGGCGGCACTGATTGAAACGCCGTAATAGCCACCAATCACGTGGTTGTTCTCGATCAGGTTATTTTCCGCTATCGTATAAGGCTGCGGTGCGCTAAAAGTCTGCTTCCAATGGTCAATGACGCTGGTGGTTCCTGCAATCAAGGCAATGTCTGATTCAATCACAATCCCATTCCAGCCTGGGCTGTACCCCCCAAAACCAGTGACAAGATTTCCACGAATGATATTATTTTTTACCGAATTGACTTTATCGTCCGCCGTTGCCCTGATGACAATGGCTGACCCCTTGGAATTGTTTGTAATTTTGTTATCAATAATGTCTATGTTGCTGACATTTTGCCCATAGATCGGAATGCCAAGCACATTGTTGGCATCAATCTGCAAACCCTGAATGAGCAACCGACCAGGGCGGTCTGGCGTGAATTCGTTGATTGGCATCAACAAACCGACATAATCTTTACCAGCACTAAATTTAATGATTCCACCCGTCCCAACAACAGCCTGTACGCCACGTTTGATTCTGATCCAATCGCTGAGAATAAAAGTACCGGCTGGGATGGTCAACGTAGCGTTTTTAAGGTTGGCTTCCTGGGCTGCCGCATTCAGGGCGGCGGTGTCATCGGTGATTCCATCGCCTTTCGCCCCGAAATCGTAAGGCGAGATTCCAAGATTTAGCCTGATGGTTTGCGCCGTGTTGCAGGCGGTCAGTGCCAGCACAAGTGCAATACCGAGGCTCGAGTAAATGCCAGGCTTTGGTGCTTTAAAACCCCATCTGTTTTTGAATACAGCGTTTGTGTCCATACCGACCTCCAAAAGTCTTAACCGGAACGTGCCGAGGTTGAGGGATGTCAAAATCATTAAAATGTGGATTCATTCGGAACACCTCAATGATCGCCAAATTTCAGAAGGTCAGAAACCCTACCGTGGTTATCGTAAATTACTGACGTTAGACAATCCTAAGTAGGTCATTTGTTACTTAAGGTTGTAAAAGACAAGCGCGAAGCATGACTTAAACTTTGCAGCTTGTGGTCATCCAAACTCGCTTGTGCTCGTCACTCACAAGGCTTTGGCGCAGGTTAAAACACCGATCCAAAACGTGTTCGCTCAGTTTTAGCTCGAGCGACCCGAGCGTCAACGCCTCTCGAGACATGAGACGAGTCATACCGTGCCACCCGAGAAAATTATCAGTCGTTACGACAAATCAGTGGTCAATTTTGCCGCCGCAATTGCTGACCGCGTTACGTTTACGACAATTCGATTGAAAACGTCGAAGCAACCTTGTGCGCTCGAGTCTCCAATGGGATGCTTCGCAAGATTCATCTTGATTTGCCCGATTGGGTCATAGATGCTGTTGCTGATTTACTGTAATTATTCAAAATTTGAAGATGCTCGAGGTTAAAACCAAGTCTGACACGGCTCGAAAATAACGATTGTTCGCTGTAAGAACGAAATTCGAGCAGTTGTAAAACCAGATCAGTTAAACTAGACTTAGTTCATGATTCAAGTCAATATCCACGAAGCCAAAACCCGTCTGTCAGAGCTGCTCGAGCAAGTCCAAAACGGTGAAGAAATCATCATTGCCAAAGCCGGTAAACCCATTGCCAAACTTGGGAAACTCGAGAAAAAACCGCGCCAGCCAGGTTTTTTGCCAGCCAAATACCGAATCGGTCAAGAATTTTTTGACGCCGACAGCGAAATTGCGGCGCTTTTTGAAGCATCAAAAATCTTTCCCGACGGTGAGGTGTGAATATTTTGCTCGACACCCACATTCTGATTTGGTGGGCAACCAACGACAAGCAATTGACCCAGGAAGCTCGAGCTTTGATCAGCAACCCCGAAAATGACGTGTTCATCTCGAGCATCAACATTTGGGAAGTTGCCATCAAACACAGCAAAGGATACTTGTTTTTACCGCCTGCACTGCTGCGAAATTCGGCGCTCGAGTCTGGTTTTGGTATGCTGCCTTTTCAAGATATTCACGCCATGCAGGTATCAACACTGCCAGCAATTCATCAAGACCCATTTGACCGAGCATTGATTGCCCAAGCCTTTGCCGAACCCATGCACTTGTTAACCCACGATAGTATCGTGGCACAGTACGGAAATACGATTAAACTGGTTTGAAACAGCATTTGAGAATCTCGAGTTTCCCCAACGATGGCATCATAACGTTCTCAAAACGCGTCAATAACAGTTTGTAACGCCCCAAGCAGCAACTCGAGTTCGTTCAAATAATACCGTTCAGTATCAATCTCGAGCATAGATTCGTGCAGTTTGAGAAACTGCCAGATTTCGCCTGTGGTGACGCAACCGTACACCGCATTTTGTGGCGTTTCTTTGCGCTGGTTAAAACGTTGTGCTGCCAACATTTGCGCTGCGCATTGCCCAAGTCCAGCTTCAATATCTTGCTTCTTTGCCTCGATCAACGCAAAAACCGGAGCAGTCACAATTGAAGCCTTGGGTTGCAATGTCAGCAGAAAATCGCACTCGC
>JANLWR010000500.1:0-3798 GCA_031364625.1 Deinococcales bacterium
GTTCAGCCTCGAGAAAATTCTTGATGGCTTGTACATCCGCCTCGAGCTTGCTGCGGGTGTGATAGCCCTTGGGAAACGCGAACCGACCCTGTTCGTCACTGGCGGCGAAACCAATGCGGGCTTCACCAACGTCTAAGGCAATTGCGGGAAGTAAATCAATCATGTCTTAGCTTACGGCGTGCCAGCACAAACCGTTCACGCCCGACCAAATCAGCCTCGAGCCTCACGTCTTGCCAATCTGAAGGCTCGAGGTCGGCTGCCAGTGTTGCGGCGTTTCGTGGGTCAAGCTCGAGCGCCAACAAACCGCCAGATTTCAGTTTTTGGCTGGCGGCAATCACGATTTCTCGAGCCAGGTTTAAACCGTCCATGCCGCTAAAGAGTGCCTCTTTCGGCTCGAGTTGAACTTCGATATCCAGCGTGCCGTCGTCGCTGGCAGGCAGGTACGGCGGGTTGGAAACAATCGCGTCAAACATCCGATCAACGCCGTCTAAAATTGAGGTCTGAAATGTTTCAAGCTCGAGACTCAAACTTGCTGCGTTCTTGCGGGTCAACTCGAGCGCGGTTGGGTTGATGTCGGTTGCCAGAAGCCTAAGGTTGGGGCGTTCGGCTTTCAGCGTCAAAGCGATAGCGCCCGTTCCCGTGCCGATGTCCACGACTTTGGCTGGCATATTTGGCAACTCCTCGAGCACCAGTTCAACCAATCTTTCGGTCTCAAAGCGCGGGATCAAAACCCCAACGCCAACCTCGAGTTTCAGACCATAAAATTCTGTAAAGCCGATAATCCACTGCAACGGTTCTCGAGCCTCACGACGTATCACAAAGCCTTCAAGCTGCTCGAGTTGAGTGTCGGTCAAAACTTTTTCGGACATCAAGATGAACTCTGAAATACTCACGTCCATGACCACCTCGAGTAACCATGTTGCATCTGATTCTGGGCTGGGAACGCCAGCTTGGACAAAACGTTTGATGGTGTTGTACAGCGCATTTTTGACCTTCACGGTTGTAAATTCCCAACTCGGGTGTACACTTTTGCGATTGTCGTGTGAAAGGCGTTCATGATTAAAGTTTTACCAGATTACGACGGCGGCAGCATCCTCAACCTGTCAGTGAGCATTGCCGCACACTTCGGCTTGAACACGGGTTATGCGCCACTTAAGCATCAACTGCCGTTAGAAGGCGTTGAACGCGTGGTCTTGTTCATTGCCGACGGCTTGGGACAAGGGCAGCTCGAGCGCCACATTGCCGACGGCGACGCCCCAAACATCAAAGCGATGCTCGAGCAAGACACGGTGTCCGCCACCATCACCAGCGTTTTTCCGAGCACCACCATGAGCGCCGTGACCAGCATTCACATGGCGGCACCGCCCGCCAAAACGGGTTGGCTCGGTTACACCCTCTGGCTCGAGGAGGTGAACGCCGTAACGGACATGATCGCACTTGCCAACCTCGAGACGCACACGCAACTTGCGCATCCAGATTTCTTAAAGACCCAGCTCAGTTTGACCGCACGGCTCGAGCAACTGGGCGTGCAATGTTTTGCGGTGCAACCGAGCGCGTACAAGGGATCGTTTTTGAACGATTGGTACTGGCAGGGTGCGTTTCAGGGCGGGTACAACAGCCCGAACACGATTCCTAGCCTGATCTCGAGTTACCCCAAACAGGAAGCGCCGCAGTATATTTGCGCCTATTACCCAGATTACGACACGGTTTGTCACAAGCACGGACCTGGCAGCAAACACGCCAGCGACGAGGTTGCGGCTCTGGATTTGTGCGTGGCTCGAGTTTTGAAAACGCTGCCCAGAGACGGCAAGACCTTGTTCATCCTGACCGCCGATCACGGGCAACGCGACCTCGATCCGAAAAAAGTGGTGCATCTCGAGCGCGACAAGATATTGCGTACCATGTTGCGCGGTGCGCCCGCAGGTGAGCGTCTCTCGAGGTATTTCCGGGTGCAAGACGGCATGATTGAAGAACTGGCAGATTACTTAAAACCGTATGCCCAAACCATGACGACACTCGAGGCTTGGCAATCGGGGTTATTTGGCGGCAAACCCGAAAGGGAAACGTTTAAAACTCGAGTTGGTGATTTGATCGCCGTGGCACACGACGGAATTCAGTTCAATTGGACGTTTGGCGGTCGCAAAACCGCCTCGACCTTGCTGGGGGCGCACGGTGGCTGGTCGAGTGCCGAAATGCTCGTGCCAGTGATCGCTTTAAAAGTATAGAATTCGAGCCAAACCGTTTGTTAGTTTTTTGTAAGTCACTACCGTGTACCATAGTGATGGGAGTTTTTGAGACGCAATCAATTCCCGAGGAGAAACCCAAATGGGACTGTTAGACAACCTCAAAAAGAATTTATCCAAAGGTTACGAATACGCCAAAGAAAAAGGCGAACTCGGCGCTCGAGTCGCCCGTGTACGGCTTGATATTCTCAACCTCAACCGCGAACGCGACATGTTGTTTGCACGCTTGGGGCGCAGTTACTACTTTGGACGCAACGACTCGAGCGCCCTAGAGCCAATCGTGCGCGAACTCGAGCGGGTTCATGCGACCATCCGCGACCGTGAGAGTGTGCTGGCGCAACTTTTGCAACCCGCCCCGACAGAATTGCCTGTGTTGGTGGGCAACGACGAAATTGCCGCCACGGACTTTGCCGCCGATAGCGTCAACGAAACTGAACAAAAATCTGAAGCTCAAGCCTAAAGATGATTTGCCTCGAGCGTGATGAGTGCTTGCCTCGAGCGTGATGGGTTGCTGCCTTGAGCGTTTAAGGGTTACGATTTTTGGTTAAGACCCGCACCACAAACAGTAAACCAAAAGCCACAAAGACCATCACCGCCGACAAGACCAAAGCGGGGTTTAAATCACTCTCGAGCGCCGCATAAATTGAGAGTGTGATCGTGCGGGTGCTGCCAACCAACGAGCCTGCGAACAAAATGGTCGCGCCAAACTCGCCCAGCGCTCGCGCCCAGGTCAGCACCAAACCCTCGAGCAAAAAGGCGAAAGAAAGCTTCCAGGTGATGAAGACAAACACCTGAAGGTTGGAAGCGCCGTCGATGCGGGCGGCGTCTTCAATGTCGCGGTCTACCGCCATAAACCCAGCTTTTGCCGCACGAATAAAAAACGGTGCGCTGGCAAAAAGTTGTGCCATGACCACGGCTGCGGGGCTGAACGCCAACGAGATGCCTGCCATCTCGAGTGGCGCTCCGAGCAAACCTTGACGCCCAAAGGTCAACAGCAAACCCACGCCAGCCACTACGGGCGGCAAGACTATTGGCAGGTCAAGCAGTGTATCGAGCAGGGTGTGACCAACAAAGCGGTAACGTGCCAGCAAATAAGCCACTGGCGTACCAAACACCACGGTCAAACTTAAAGTGATTGCGGTCGTGACCAAACTGACGCGCAACGCCTCGAGCACCACGGGGTTCAGCCACGCCCCAGTAAACCCCGCACCCACACCGCGCTCGAGCACGACCAAGGTTGGCAGCAGCAAGAACGCAATCAGCACCAAGCTCGCCACGATGGGCAGAACTGGCAGGGGATTGGCGGAAGATGCTCGCGGTTGCCTTGGAATCACGTTGATAGGCTGCTCGAGCCTTATTCTACCCGCTTGAGGGTGATCGCCGTCAACGCATCAAGGTACTTTGCTGCCATTGACGGATAAAAATCCCCATTTTCCCAAAATCTTTTGCCCGTCCTGCGAGAGTACAAAATCGGTAAATGCTTTGGCGGCATCAAGATTGCTCGAGTTTTTTAAGACGCCAATCGGGTACTTGGCGATCACGTTGTAACGTGTTG
>JANLWR010000501.1:0-10040 GCA_031364625.1 Deinococcales bacterium
ATGCTGGCGTATTTCGGGTAAGGTTTTGCCTCGAGCGCATCAAAAATGCCGAGGATTTCGGCGGTGAAACCGTTTGCTTCAGCGTCGGAGTTGACCATCTCGCCCAGCAAATCCAGAATACCGTGCACCTTGTCCTGCTCGAGTTTTTCGACGGCTGTCACGGCATCATTTAAACTTTCACCTGCCACGAACCTTGAGACGGCGGCTTTGGCACGGTCATGCACCAGGTTTTTGATGGTGCTGTTGCCTGAAACACCAAGCACAGCCGAACGGTATAAACGGTCAAAATTCATCATGGTCTTTCTCCTTACGTCTTGCTCGAGAGTCGGTTTAATCAATATCCCATTGGTCGCGTTTGGTTTTGAGCGCGGCTTTAAGGTTTTCAACAGTTAACACACCAAAATCGTGGACGTGTGCTCGAGCGGTTTGTTCTGCCAAGTCCGCATTGTGATTCTCGATTGCCGCCAGAATCTGATGGTGGCTCGAGCGGGTAATTGCGTCTTGCATGTATTTGGCGGTCAGTAACTTCACCCGAATGATGCTTTCGGCAAGTCCGCGCAAGACCGCCACCAAGGTTGGGTTTTGGCTGGCTTGGGCTATGGCATTGTGAAATTCGAGGTCGGCTTGAATCTGGCTGTTGTAATCGTTGGTTGGGCAAGCCTCGAGTTTTTCGAGCGCATTTTTCATGGCGCGAATGTCGTCTGAACTGGCGTGACTTGCGGCTTGACGGGCTGCCAGCCCGTCCAGCACTTCACGCACGGCGTAAACGTGTTCGACCTCAGTCGCATTGACGGCTCGGACTTTTGCGCCCTTGTTGGCTTCGATTTCGACCAGACCATCTTGCGCCAGGCGTTGCACCGCCTCACGCACAGGGGTTCTCGAGACGCCCAATCGTTTTGCCAGGGCAATTTCGGCAAGCCGCGATCCACTGCCGAGTTTGCCCGATAAAATCTCGAGCTTGAGATGGTCGTAAACCTCGTGACGCACCAGGGTTGGGCGGGCAAAAGATTTATTTTTAGCCTCGAGTTGGGGCTTGAGTGGTGACATTGTATACAGTATACAAGATTTTTTTCAAAACATCAAATCGCCGCTCACCATTCGGGACAAGACTTTAAAGTCGCTCGAGATTTAAACTCTTGACTTGATGGTTGCGCGTCTGTCAGTTCATCATCGGGGGTCATGCCGCCCCACAAAAACCTCGAGAAGAGCGGTTCATTCTCAAATGTGCGCGGCGTTCTGGCAATTTTCAGGCGCGTGTCCAACTCTTGGCGTCTGTCAAAGACAAAACACGTCCCTTCATAATCTTGGTGCGCATCCTCAACTTGGGCAAAATAATTGATAATCCCACCCTCGAGCTGCATGATCTGAATGCCTTTTTCACTCAGCCAGGCACTGGTTTTTTCGCAACGAATACCGCCCGTGCAGTACATAGAAATGGTTTTGTCTTGCCAATTTAAAAGGTTGTCTTCAATGAACGCCGCAAAGTCCCTGAAGTTGTCCACGCCAGGATTGATCGCGCCCTTAAAATGCCCAAGCGTGAACTCGAACGCATTGCGGTTGTCAATCAAAACCACATCTTCACGTTTAATCAACTCGCGCCACAAATGCGGCGAAACGTCCGTGCCGTGGTGTTTGCTGGCATCCACGCCTTCAATGCCCAGCGCGACAATTTCGGGTTTAAGACGGACTTTCAGTTTTTTAAAGACCTGATCGCGGCAATGGGTGCGCTTGTACATCAAACCCTTGAATCGCGTGTCGGTTTCCAAACCACCCCGCACGATTTGCAATGATTCATCCGAGCCGCAAAGCATTCCGTTAATGCCCTCCTGGGCAACCAAAATACTGCCCAGCACCCCAGCGCCAGCGCAGAGTTTCTCGAGCGTAGCGATCAACTCTTCGGGGTTTTGAACGGGAACGAAACGGTAAAAGGCATCGTGGAACAAATCAGACACGCTACCATAGTACGCTAGACTGCTTTTTTTTTGAAGCCCTCGATTCAATTTTTGGGTATGCTTTGAGGGCATGAACGATTACTTTCAAACCATTGCCCAACTGATCGAATTTGAGCTGTGGTGCAACGACCAAGCCATGCAGTTCCTCGAGAAACTCACGCCTCAAGAACTCGAGCGCGATTTTGGTTTTGGACTGCGAACCCTGCACCACACGATGTTTCATATTGCCAACGTGATGCGAACCTGGAGTCTGCAAGTCAAACCTGAAATTGAACGGGTTACACGTTTGCCGTACAACAAAAACGCTAGCCTGCAAGACATTCGCCTGCTGCTCGAGGAAGCGGGTGCGGCTTGGTTGTTGGCGGCTCGAACATCCAATGATTTGGGAATTCTTGAACGTGATCGGCGTTTGCATCAAGTATTCCATTTGGTCACGCACGGCACGCACCACCGAGGGCAATTGCTCAGTATGGCGACCATTTTGGGATACGACCAACCGTTTGAAGGCGGGGATTTTGGCGGTTGGTCGAATCAAAATCATTAACGTCTCGAGTGCTGGTTAAATCAGCTTTAAACGCTTCATCGCAGCATCCACCTCGAGTTGCCAATCGGTATTGGCGATATAGGGCTTAAAACCGAGCGCATGGTTGATCTTTAACATTGGACCGTTGCTGTCGGCATTGCCCGTTCGGACTTGGTTAATTTCAGGGCGTTCAGACAAGACTTTCTCGAGCATGGCGGCTTTGAGCCATTTGCCCAAACCCTTGCCACGGTAAATTGGGTTGACGCCCGTGCCCCACTGCCCAAGGATGTGCGGGCGGTTGGGTTGCCAGCCCGTTGTCGTAAAGCCAGCGTAACGTCCTGTGCTGCGTTCACGCACCAGAGCCGTCCAACGGTGAACGCCTTGGGCTTTGCGTGCTTGTTCCCACTCGAGCAATTTTGTCGGTGTGGTTTTTTCGTCGTTGATCTCGAGTTCACCGCGCGGTGCGGTGTTCATGACATCGAACAACTCACAGAACGCCTCGAGGTTTGATTCTGGGTAATCTTCGGTGTAAAACAGCAACTCGAATTCGTCGCTGGGCGCATTCGCAATCCAAGATCGCAACATCTCACGGTCGAGTTCCTCGAGCAGCACACGGTTCATGTGGTTTTCGATACCGCGTTTTGCCCCAATTTTTTCGGCAAAGGCTGCGCCTGACGGAATGCGTTCGCTGGTGCCAAAAATCAGGGTGGTGCGGTTTTCACGCCTGGCAACGCGCAAAACCTGCTCGAGTAACTTTTTGCCAAGTCCCATGCGCCGAAATTCAGGCAGCACGGAAATCTCCAACCAACACAGGTGGGTGTTCTCACCCTCGAGTTCAAACCCGAGATCGCCGTAAGCCACAACGCGATCTGCTTCAAAATAGACGAAGGATTCGATATTCACACGTTTGGGAATGTTCTGCCAGTTTGCCAAATCTTCACTTAAAGGAACCTGTGGGTCTTCTGGGAGGCGCTCAAAGCGCCCCAGGTTAAAAAAGGTGTTGAGGGCGATGGCGTCCGAATCGCTGAGGTTGCGTATATCTAGCGTTCTAAACTCGAGTGTCGTCATTACAGGCATAATACCCTCCAAAGGTTTTGCAAAAGTTTAGGCTCGAGCGTCAAAATTCACATCGGCATCTTGGCGTATGCCCTTCGACAAGTCTTAACAAAACCTCGAGCTTGCCTGCGCTTGACTGGCGTAATCTGTGCTTATGGACGACAGTGATAAATTTAATGCCTCGCTTCGCTCGAGCAGTGCCTCCCCCTTAATTTTGGTCGTCGAAGATGAACCGCACATCGCGCAGGTGCTCGAGGGTTATTTGCGCCGTGATGGTTTTAGAACCGAAGTTGCCAATGACGGCGTGAAAGCCGTGCAGTTGCACCGTGTCGCCAAACCAGATTTGCTGCTCTTGGACGTGCAACTTCCTGGCATGGATGGTTTTGAGGTTTTAAAGAAAATCCGTGAGGAACGACCCACGCCGGTCATCATGGTCACGGCGATGGCGGAAGATTTGGACAAACTGCTCGGGCTTCGCATGGGCGCAGACGATTATGTGGTCAAACCCTTCAGCCCGCTCGAGGTGGTGGCTCGGGTCAAAGCCGTGTTGCGCCGCACCGCGCAGGCTGCTCCAGCCTTACAACCCGTGCGGATTGGCTCGCTCGAGGTTGATCCGATAGGCTTGGTGGCGCGGGTTCATGGCGCACGTCTGGATTTAACCCTGACCGAATTCAAATTGCTCGAGCATCTGGCACGCAACACCAACCGTACGTTTTCTCGCACCGAACTGCTCGAGGCTTGCCTGCCCGATTCGGACGCGCTCGAGCGGGTGGTGGACGCGCACCTTGGAAATTTACGCAAGAAACTCGAGAAAGCTGGCGCTGGTGGCGTGCTCGAGACGGTGCGCGGCGTCGGTTACCGCGTCTGGCTCGAGGCGTAAATAGTCATGAATCGTCTTTGGGTGCGCCTTTTGTTTTCGATGCTCGCGGTGGGTTTTGTTGCGGGAGTTGGGCAGTGGTTTGTGATGGGTTACTTGGTGTACGCGTTTTCCAACAATGTTTCCAAAACCGACACCAAAACCATTACGGACATTGTGCAAAAAACCATCGAAAAAGTGTCGCTCTCGGACAATGAAGCCTGGATTTTAATTGCCTTTGCCTTCGCCAGCATCATCGTGGCGTTGTTCTCGGCAATTCTCATCTCGAGCCGAATTGCGCGTCCGCTCTGGGCGGTGTCCAAAGCCGCGCAGCAAGTCGCGGAGGGTGAATGGACGGCTCGAGCGAACTTGCACAGTCGTGCATCCCAAGGCAATTCTGAAACCGCCAGATTGGTCAGGAATTTTAATACGATGGCAGATTCTCTCGAGCGGCTCGAGGTTGAACGCACCGCCAGCGTTGCCGCAATCGCCCACGAACTTCGCACGCCGTTAACGGTTTTGCGCGGTCGGCTCGAAGCCATTCGGGATGGGGTGCTCGAGCTTGACAGTGCCGAATCCACGTTGTTGGTGCAACAAGTTGAGTTGCTCTCGAGGTTGGTGAACGATCTTCGCACCTTGTCCCTGGCGGAAGCTGGCAAGTTATCGATGCAACTGCAAACCATTGATCTGGCAGGCTTAACCCGCAGCATCGTCTCGAGTTTTGAGGCTCGGGCGGGCGAAAAAAGCGTGCGTTTAGAGCTTGCCGCACCAGAGCAACTCGAGGTCAAACTCGACCCAAACCGTTACCATCAGGTGCTCGGCAATTTGCTCGAAAATGCGCTGCGTCACACGCCCGAAGACGGTTTTGTGCGCGTCAACCTGGAAGCCCGCGAACTCAGCGCCGAACTGACCGTGCGCGATTCTGGCGTTGGTATTCCAAATGACGCCATCGAGCAAATCTTCGAGCGTTTTTACCGCGTGGACAGCTCGAGAAACCGTGCCTCTGGCGGCTCTGGTTTGGGTTTAGCCATCGTCCGAGCCGTGGTCGAAGCCCACGGTGGCATTATTTTGGCTCGCAATGCCCAAGGTGGCGGCGCAGAATTTCGGGTCAGTTTGCCGCTTGAGGGGGCAGAGCACCTGCCGCTTCGGACGCGCCCGAGTTTAAAACACAAAGTGGTCTCTTCAACACCCAAAAACGCTGATTCCGAAGATCAAATCCTCTCGAGCATCACGTACTTGCTGTTGGGTTTGCCGTTTGGAATTTTGTACTTTGTGATGCTGATTGTTGGCTTTGCCCTTGGTGTGCCCCTGGTACTGATTTGGATTGGTCTGCCCGTTTTATATGCCACGTTGGTCATGGCAGGTGGTTTCGCCAGGTTTGAACGATGGCTTCTCGAGGGACTGCTCAACCGCACCATCCCTTTTGAAACCCAAGCCTATTCGGCTAAAACCTGGCTTGGTCGTTTCTGGCAACAACTGTCTTCTTTTAGCACTTGGAAAGAAATCGCTTATCTGATCCTCAAATTTCCATTCGGCTTGATCTCGAGCATCATTACGATTGTGCTGCTGTCCTTGGACATTGGTTTGGTGCTTTCGCCCGTGTTGTTGCTGACTGGACTCAATTTACCAATCCTCGAGTTTGACGGTTACAAATTCAAAATTGATTCGCTCGAGAATGCCGCGATTGCCTTTGCAATCGGTCTGGCACTGACCTTTATTTCCATACCATTACTGAATTGGTTGGCTCGAGTTAACGGTGCTTTTGCTCAACTCATGCTAAGCAGGGTGGCTCGCAAATCCCGCCAAGAAACCATGCTCGAGATCAGATCACAAAACGTTCAACTTTAAAACCAGTACACTGCTAGTGATGACCGTAGACCCCGATATTCGCAAACGATTCGACCAAACTTTTATGCAGCTCCTCGCCGCCGTACGGGTCGAAGTGCTCGAGGCTCAACCACCAGCGTTCGCTGCGACCAGTGAAGTCGCAAAAATGTTTTTTAAAGAATCCCAAAAAAGCGTGCTGCAAGACCTGGCGCAACTCACCGCCGCCTGGAATTCCAGCGAACTGGATTCAAACGCCGTCACTCGAGCCTTCAAAACCCTGGAAGACATGGGACTCGAGACTGCCAAGGAACGCATTGCGAAATTGCGTGAACTCGAGACGATGGGGTAGTGAAAAGAGCAGCACTTGGCTGCTCTTTTTTATTTTTTCGAGAAAATTTACAACTCTGGGAAAAACAGACCCAACTCTCGAGCGGCGCTTTCAACACTGTCGCTGCCGTGCGAAACGTTCTCGTCCACGGTGGTCGCAAAATCGCTACGGATCGTGCCTGGCGCGGCATCCCAGGGACGGGTTGCGCCCATCATGGTGCGCCAACTCGAGATGGCGGCTTCGCCCTCAACGGCGATGGCGACCACGGGACCGGAGGTGATAAAGTTCACCAGACCGTCAAAAAATGGTTTGCCTTGGTGCTCGCCGTAGTGCTTTTCGGCAAGTTCTTTGGAAATCACCATTTGCTTGAGCGCCAGGATTTTAAAACCTTTTTTCTCGAGCCTTGAGATGATTTCACCAACCAGCCCGCGACGCACGCCGTCGGGCTTGACCATTGCGTAAGTTCGTTCGATAGACATAGGATTGCAGTGTACCAGAACTTTTGGGGGACATAAAACTCGAGTTTTAAGTTCGTATCACCAACCACACCATGAGTGTCGTAATCACGGCTTTGGCGCTCCAGGCAACGGTGCGAATCCAGTTCGAGTTGACCAGCCTTCGGTAGGCTGTCTCATCAAAGCCACCAGCCAGAATGCCGTGTTGTGGGACTTGCAAAAAGGCTGTCGAAAGCCAGATCACAGCCAGCAATACGGCATTCAACCAGTTCAAGCTCGAGGGAATACTGGCGGGTGGCGCAAAGAAAATGACGGCGGTCAAAATAAGCTCGAGCAACATGGCGGGCATGACCACCAGTGTTATCAGGTTGGTGTGGGCTGCCTCGTAAGCGGCGAAATTCTCGCGTCCGACCATGTTGAATAGCGGGTAGTGCAGTATTTGAATAATCCAGATCACGCCCGTCATGAACACGGTGGCAAGCAGGTGCAGCAAGATTACGATTCTCGAGTCCACAGTTTAATTTAAGCTCGAGTGCAGTTTTTCTCGTGTCTCGAGATTGCAATTTTGGTTTTTGGTTGACTCTTGTGGCTTAAACCCGTACACTTCTACGGCTGCCGCAAACGCGGCTCACTCCCCAACGGTCGGCAATCGTTGGGCATTGGAGGCTTTATGAAGGCTGATATTCACCCGAAGTTGATTCCGTGCAAGATCATTTACAACGGCGAAGTTGTGATGGAAACATTCTCGACCAGACCCGAAATTAACGTTGACGTTTGGAGCGGGGTTCACCCGTACTGGACAGGTCAGCAACGCTTTTTGGACACCGAGGGTCGCGTGGAGAAATTCACCAAACGCTTCGGTGGTTCGTACCGCAAAAGCAAATAACAATTGTGCACGTAGGGGCGCTGCTTGCTGCGCCCTTTTTTTATACCGTTTGAGGTTGGCGCACGGCTGCCGTTGAAGCTCGAGTGACCAAGTTTGTTGGTAATAAAACCCCGCGTGGGGCTGCGCCCTCGAGAAGCTCGAGCATCAGTTGTGCTGCGGTGTGTCCGATCAAACGCATGGGTTGATGAACGGTGGTCAGCGGCAAGTGCTCGATGGTGTCGTCCAAGGGCAGGTCGTCGAAGCCGGTCACTGAAATATCTTTTGGCACGTTTAAACCTGCGTCCTCTAAAGCTGCCAGAACGCCGAACGCCATTTCGTCGGAGGCGCAAGCCACGGCGCTAAACTCGAGTTTTTGATCTAGGGCACGCTGCATGGCGCGGTATGCCCCGAGCTGCGTAAAGCGTCCGTCCAAGATCAGTTCTGGATTTGGCTCGAGGTTGGCATCCCGCATGACGTTCTGGTAAGTCTCGAGGCGCAGTTGCGCGGTTTGCCCGATGGGACTTCCGGTCATGTGAATAATGCGGGTGTGTCCAAGCCCCAGCAGGTGGGTGATGGCTTGACGCATTCCGTTGCGGTTGTCCACCTCGACCCAGGTGTATTCGCTTGGCATTTCACCGATCACGACAAAAGGTCGCTGGTGGGCGCGTAATTCTTCAAACCTTGGGTCTGCCAGGTACACGCCTGGCACGATCATGCCCGCCACACCAGGGCGGGCAACGTCTTTGGTGTCAAGAATTCGTACGGCGTAGCCAGCGCCGACCAATGCCTCCTGAATCAAATCGAGCAGCAGGGTGTAATAGGCGTTGCGCAACGAGGTTTCAGAAAATCTGGTAATGCCAATCACGGTTCTCGAGCCTTTGGCAAGCTGTCTGGCGTCGGGGTCTGGGACATAACCGAGTTCACTGACCACACGGAGCACCCGGTCCCTGGTGGCGGCGCTGACCCCAAAGCGTCCATTTAAAGCCCTGGAAACCGTGCCGGTGCTGACGCCCGCGTGTTTGGCAATGTCGTGAATTGTGAGTTTGGACATAAGACTCTCTTTATCGAAAATGAACAAAAGTGATCGGACAGCTTTTGCCGACCTTGGAATGACTTTTCGTAAACGCTTGCGTTATCTACCTTAACGATGATTTCGGTGGTTTGTCAAAATTTGCAGGCTCGAGATACTTTTGAGAGGAAGGCACTTGATTTCATGATTTTGAGATAGCCCTAAAAGTATGTTGACCCTTCAAAGTGGAGGGTACATTTGGGTTTACGATGACTCAAAACACCCCCCAACCCAGCATACGCATTCCCTGCCCTCACTGCCAAACACTCACCACTCGAGAAAGTGGCGGCAGTTACCAACGCAAAAACCGTCACACCAACGGCATACGCATCGTTCGTGTTCAACGATACCGTTGTAGCCAATGCCACCGCGCTTTGCCCAGCGTTTACCCAGTAGGAGTTCACTGACACAAATGGTACTCAGGTATGATGCAAGCACTTTTTGCCGTACTGAACGTGCATCAAGTCAATCAATCATGTCAAAACGAAATCGCTCAAGTGCTTGGTTACACCATCACCCCAGACACTCGAGATGACTGGAGTGATACTCGAGCCTATTGTGCCAGACAACAACACGAGCAAGCACTTAAACAGCTTCAAGAACGTAAGTTCGAGATTCAATGCGGCAGTATTGACGAGTTCAAAATTGGTTTGGGTTGGGCTTACACGCTCACAGAGACATTCTCTCAAGCTATGCTCACCTTTAAGACCAGTGAATCTCGAGCGGAAACTGTTGTTAAAGATGTGCTTGCGGTCTATCGACCAAAGGCAATCATCAGTGATGGTTGCCCAATGATTGAAGCGGGAGCGGCGTGGTGGTCGGACATTCCGCATGGACGGTGTTGGTTTCATGTGATGCAGCGACCACGCCCGTGAGCGGTTTCGCCCGTGAGCGCCCCAAGCCCGTTAGCGATCCCGCCCGTCAGGTGCGTCTTGGGATCAAGAGAGGTGCTGCTTTAAGGGGCAAGAAGGTGCATCTTGGAATCAAGCGATCCCGCCCGCAGCGCCGCAAGCCCGTCAGCGACCATGCCCGCAGGTGCGTTTTATGGTCAAGAAGGTGCTATCTTTAAGCGGCAAGACAGGTGCGTTTTGGGATCAAGAAGAAGGTGC
>JANLWR010000554.1:0-5846 GCA_031364625.1 Deinococcales bacterium
CGACAGCGGATTTGGCGCCGATCTCGACCTTGGGGTCGTCGCCGATTTCAGTGGTGTGCAACTCGGAGCGCCCGAACTCGAGCGTCTGAGCGTTGGTGCAGGGGTTTTGGGCGGGCTGACGTTCAGTTCGTGGACTGGACAAAATTTTAAGGTTTCCAACAACGATTCAGACCCATTTGGGGCGGGAAAAGGCGTTGCCGCGACCGTTGACAGTGGTTTGACCACCGATCCGCTGTTTACCATCAACGTTGCGGGATTGTTTAACGTCGGCGTTCCAGGCTTGAAGGTTCTGGCTGCGGCGGACTTGCAATTTGGACGCAACGCCTTCTCGATTCACGTCGGCGCTGAAGCACAATTTGGTCTGCTGGTCGGGCGGGCTGGTATCGGTTACAACAACGGTTTGACCTTTGGTCTGGGCGGCGGCGTTGATTTCGGCGGTGGGCTTGGACTCGACTTTGCCCTGACCAGCCACACGGCTGTCTTTACCAACGGTTACACGGCTTTTGGTATCGCCCTCGCTTTGAAGTTGGGGTTTTAAGATGAAAAACACTTTTTCTCGAGTTTTACTGGGTTTAGTCGCACTCGCACTATCAGGTTGCGCCAATTACACCCTGATCACCATTAAAGTCGATGTTGCCTCGTTGGTTGGCGAGGCGGCGTTAAAGACCACCCTGCAATTCAGCACCCCAACGCTGATTGTCAACGAAACCGTTCCCAACAAACCCGAAGGTCAACTGATCGACAATTTTCCAAAATTGGATGTGCTCAACAGCGCCAAACTGGATATTTTGGTGCTGACCGGCGACGGCTCTGGAAACACCGCCAAAATTGCGGGCAGCGTGCGCGTTTACGTCGCGCCAACCACCGAGACCAATATTTACCAGGACTCAAAGTATTTGATCAGCAATACCACCGCCGCCACCGCAACCTCGAGCATTCAAATCAATTTTGAACTCGCACCTGTCGGTACAAGCCCAACGCCAGAACAACAAATTCGGGCAGATGCTCTAAAAGCCATTCAAACGGGTAAATTTCGGGTCGGCGTGAAAATTCAAGGCAATTTTGATGGTGCCCAAACCAAGTTCGAGATTGCTTTAAAAACCTTTAAGATCAACATCAGTGGTTATCCGATTAAACTTGTGCCAGCGCAATAATAAATCATTTTGGCTGCAATAATTGACGGGTCATTAAGTTTTGATAAAGCTTTTGACCATCTTTATGAGCAAGTCTTTGCGGTATTTCACCATCTCGAGTCTCAATTTCTGTCAAACTGAAATACAACCTGTGGGTTTATTTTAAATCCCCAGTTTTCTCAGGAGTTTAACCTATGAAACTAAGCCTTACTCGAGCATTGACGATGGTTGCATTGACCATGACAGGACTGATTTTTAGCGCTGGACTTGCCAAAAACACGTACCGTTTGGCGGCAATCGCGCAGTTCAAACTCTCGCCAGACACCGACGACGGCACACGCTTGACGCAGTGTACTTACTGTCACGTTAACAGCAGCGGTAACAAACCCTGGAATTCGTTCGGTGTTAACCTGCAAAGCACCTTCAAAAACGAAACCGACACCAGTCTTTCCAATACGTTGCGGATTAAAGATGCCCTGTACAAAGTGCTGGTTAAAAAACTCGATTCTGACAACGACGGTTATTTCGATGCGCTCGAGGTTTTTTCCAAAACACTTCCTGGCAATGATTCGTCCAAACCCAGCATCGAAGCCGCCAAACTCGAGGCTCAATTTAAAGATGCGGGCGGTTTTGCCCAGTACAAAGCACCCTAAAGTCAAACCTCATCGCAAGTTAAAGCTCGAGAACAATGCTCGAGCTTTTTGATTTGAACTTTGTGTCTCTTTTGCGCGTATCATCAAGCATTCAAAGGAGGCAGCATGAAACAGATTTTTGTGATGGTTGTTGCGGGCATCTCGAGCATTGCCCTGTCCGCAGGTTTAAGCGGTTTACCCAAAAACATTGTCGGGTTTGAAAAGTGGAAAGTGGTGGCGCAGAATCTTGATACGGGCGGACCACACGCTGGTGAAAACAAAATGGTCTTTGCCAACGCTATGGGCGCAAAAGTTTGGAAAGGCAAAAACGCTTTGCCCGTTGGCAGTTTGGTCGTTAAAACGGCTGGCAGTATCGCCAGCCCAAGCTTTGTGGCAATCATGAAAAAAACGACCAAAGGCTGGGATTACACCGAATACACACCCAGCGATGGCAAATACAAGCTCATTGGCAGTGGGTCGTCCTGTTCGGGTTGCCATGCGAACGCCAAAGCCAAAGATTATTTATTCTCGAGATAACTGGTCTGCCTTCAAGATCAAAAAATCACCTCGAGCATCGCGCTCGAGGTGATTCTGGTTTTTGCTGGAATCTTAGCGAACGTTACCGCAAGCGATTCCGCCACCCACGCCAGCGTCGGAGGCTTTCTGGTGAATGTTGATGTACGCGGCGGCAGGGATTTTGGTGGTTTCAACCATTTTTTCAATGCTGCCGTTGCCGCTCGCGTCGGCGGTCACATCGGGCAAACCGATGACCACAGGACCTTGATTGGCGCAAGAACCAACATGAATGTGCATGGCGTGCTTGCTATTTGCTTCCATGCCTGAAAGCTTGACCACCACTTTGGCGGTGCCGTCGGTCATGGTGACGACACTGGCAGTCCCAGCCACAGTGCTGGCGGCGTTGCTTGCCAGAGCACCCGTGCTCGAGATTTTAACGTCATAGCTGGGTCCAGTGTTGGCTGGAGCACATGAGGCGAATGCGAGCGCACCGACGATGGCGAGTAAGGCGTATTTCATAAAATCCTCCTGAGATTTGATGTTTCAAATGGGTATACGTTGCAAAAGCAAGATTGGATGATGACGACCTGAGTATAGCCTTAATCGGACCAAGTTAGTTTGGACAAGCGTTTTGCCCGCACCCGGTGCGCGAGCCGTTTGGAATGGTAGACGTAGACCCAAGCCCGAATGCGTTTTCCGCGACAATGCGCCCAAGTTTTCACCCGCCTGTACTCCAAGCCCTCGAGTTCGAGGTGATCCAGTACCATCAGCGCATCTTCAGGCTCGAGTTCCGACGCCCCGAGCGTGTGGATTTCGCCCAAAACCATGCCGCGCCCAGGTATTAAACAAGGATATGGGTAAGGGCGCTCAAAGTGTCTTGATCCCAAAACGCACCTTCTTGACCCTAAAGATGCACCTGACGGGCTTGGGTCGCTTCGGGCGGGATCGCTCGGAACATGATAAAGCGCAACACCGCGCAAATAAGCCGTCTGAACTTCGCTGACCCCAGCACCTTGCATGGCGGGATAATTTCTCAAGCCTCGTTTGAGTGTGCCGTACACAAAAACCTTCACCACATTTCTCGAGGCAGCCTCATTCGAGACACTCTCGCTCGAGTACGCCTGCACTTACCGTCCCACCAAAATCACGCACATGGGCAGTTCGCGGTTGCCGTTCAAGCCCAGCAAAAACGAGAGTTCGTCGTCGTAAAAAGTGCTGATGGGCAGAACGCTCAAACCCAGTGCCGTGGCTGCCAGCAAAATGTTTTGCGCCGCAAATCCAGCCTCGAGATACAAATAACGGTGTCCACGCTCGCCGTGCGAAGCCGTGACGCGTTCGGTCACACCAGTCAGCACGATGGCGCAAGCGGCAACGTCAATGCCCGCCTCGCCCAGGAGCGCACTCGAGAAATCCTTGGTGATGTCGCCAATCCGCACCTGCTCGAGTTGATGTTCGCGCACCACGTAATGGTAAACGCCCGCAAAGGTGTCTTTCACGTCGCGCACCAGCACATAAGCCTCGAGCGGGTACGCGCCGCTTGGGCTTGGGGACGCCCGAAACGGCAGTGCCGCCCTGGCGGTGGCAGATCGCTCGCCCGTGATGCCCTGCGCCGCCCACAGGAGCTGCGCGACCTCGGACGGGGTGATGCTCGAGCCAACCTCTGGAATCAGGGAACGTCTGGCGGCAATGACGCTCCAGACCCCCGCGCCGCCTTTGGCTTTGGGTGCGGGCAGCCTGATCGTCTCGAGCGGGCTTGCATAGACCTTAAACGCTGGCACACGTTTCCCTGGAGGGAAAGTGTCACCGCGTTTGAGTTTGGTTGAATCGTGGAATTTATCCCCGATGGAATCTTTCAAGGCAAACCTTCTTGGGTGGCGAATTCAACACGCGGCAGCAACCTGCAAGTCTGCCCCAATGTTGGATAACGAAGCGTAACATGATTTCGAGGTCGTTGGAACAGATGAACCCGAAGTAGGTACTTTACCAATTGCAAGCCTCGAGCTTCAGATGTTTTAACCGATAAACTGGTTGTCACGTGAAGATTTCTGGCAGTACCATCATCGTTACGGGCGCATCGAGCGGGATTGGGAAAGCCTGCGCCCAAATCCTCGCAAGTGCTGGCGCTAAGGTCATTTTGCTGGCACGAAACCAAGAAAACCTAGAATCTGTCAAACAGATGATAGAGAAATCTGGTGGTCAAGCCTGGGTTTTTGCTGTCGATTTGGGTGATCAAAATGCGGTGTGCCAAGTCGCTGGTGAAATTCAGAATCAGCTCGGCACGCCAAACGCCATTGTTCACAGCGCGGGTTTGGGGCGCTGGTTGTGGCTCGAGGAAACCGACCCTGATGAAGTAAGAATCATGATGGACGCGCCGTTCTTTGGGGCATTGTGGTTAACCCAAGCTTTTTTATCCTCCATGCTCGAGAAACGTCAAGGTCGAATCGTTTTTATTGGTTCTCCCGCCGCCTGGGTGGCTTGGTCTGGTGCAACAGTTTATGCCGCCAGTCGGTGGGCGTTGCGTGGCTTGTACGAGTCACTGAGAGCCGATTTGGTCGGCACTGGGGTCGGCGTCAGCATGGTCGTGCCAGGGCAAGTCAAAAGTCCGTACTTCGAGCACAACCCTGGTGTGACCGAGCGCTTTCCAAGCCTTGGCAAATTCATTCCGATTGTCACGCCTGAAGAGGTCGCTCGAGCCGTGCAAACCGTCCTGATGCGTGAAAGCCGCATGATTGTGCTGCCGTGGTTGATGGATGCGTTCTTGAAACTGAATCAAGTGTTGCCAAGACTTGTTGAATGGCTGGTCGTCTCGAGCAGTTACAAACGCAGAGAGTGATGGTTTTATGGAAATATGATTTGAACGGCTTGAGGCGTTACGTTCTGAATCTCGAGACTTAAAAGGAGAAAGACATGCAAAAGATCACCCCGTTTTTGTGGTTTGACGGCAACATTCAAGAAATCATGGGTTTTTACACCAGTATTTTCCCCAATTCTCAAATGGTTGGCACGCCGCCAAGATTGATTCTCGAGGGGCAGGAACTGATTTTGTTCAACGGTGGACCACATTACAAGCCAACGCCAGCCTTTTCGCTGTTTGTAAGTTGTGAAACCCAAACCGAAATCGATGACCTCTGGACGAAATTGACTGCCGATGGTGGAGAAGATTCAAGATGTGGCTGGGTGAAAGACAAATACGGCTTATCATGGCAACTCGTGCCGCCGCAGTTGGGTGCATGGCTGCAAGACAAAAACCCAGCAGTCGCAAAACGCGTGATGGATGCCATGCTGCAAATGAACAAACTCGAGATTGCGGTACTCGAGAAAGCTTTTCTTGGAGAATGACCAAAGCTCAAAGGTCAATCATCTTTGCTGGCGTACTTGAGCAAATACGTGCCAAAAAAATTAAAGAAAATCGTTGGCAAAATCAAACTCCAACTGGCGGCTTTGTGCGCCGCCAGTTGCGTGCCAATCAAAGCAATTACCAGCAAATCCAGCAATGCCAGCATGGTGTAAACCAGCGGTTTAACCCACACGTTGTACCTCGAGTCTCAATTCAGAGCACTTCCAA
>JANLWR010000610.1:0-4879 GCA_031364625.1 Deinococcales bacterium
TCAAGGCATAGTTGGTGCGTTTGCCCTACCAATAACCCCAACTGCCCTTTGGAATCCAACCCTGACAAGATATACTCGAGCTTGTATGCTTGCCGGACTTACCCACGTCGATAAATTTTATGGCTCACAACTCGTGCTCGAAGATGTGAACTTCGCGGTCAATCCAGGCGACAGGATCGCGCTGGTCGGGCGCAACGGTGCGGGCAAAAGCACCATCATCAAACTGCTGGCAGGACTCGAAGAACCCAACGGCGGCAAACTGGTACTCGCGCCAGGTTTATCGATCCGAATGCTTGCCCAAGACCCAGTGTTTGACGAAGCCAGCACAATTCGCAGCATCGTCGAGGGTGCGTTCATTGAACTGGACGCCATCGAATCGGAAATGAAAGCGCTCGAGCCGCACCTGGAAGACATGACCGTGCTCGAGAAATACCACGAACTCGAGGAACATTACCAATTGCGCGGCGGTTACGCCAAAAACTCGAGGCGCGACATTGTGCTCTCGAGCTTGGGGTTTACGGGGCGCGAGGATGAATTCACCAATCGGTTGAGCGGTGGTGAACGCACCCGTTTGGGCTTGGCGCAAATTTTGGTCGCGCAACCCGAGCTTCTCTTGCTCGACGAACCGACCAATCACCTCGACATTGTCATGCTCGAGTGGCTGGAAGGATTCTTGAAAAACTATCCTGGCGCAGTCTTGATTGTCTCGCACGACCGTGCCTTTCTCGATAACGTCGCCACTGAAACGACCTTGGTCACACGGGCAATGGTGCGCCGTTATCCTGGCAATTACTCGACTTACAAAATTGCCCGCGACGCCGAACTCGAGATTTTGGCAAACACCCATGAAAACGAGAAAAAAGAACTCGGACGGCTCGAAGCCATGACCGCGCAAATGAAAATCTGGGGCGGACGCAACGAAAAAAATGCGATTCGTGCCCGCAGTATGCAAAAACGCGTGGATCGTTACGAAACCGACATGGTTGACGCGCCGCCACCAGGCGAGAAAACGGCTCGAGTTGCCTTCCCTTGCGGCGAGTCAAGCGAAATCGTGTTGCAGGCGGGTTATATTTCAAAATCCTTCGGCGGACGCCAACTCTTTAAAGACCTGGACTTTACCGTGCGGCGCGGTGAACGCATTGCCGTCCTCGGACGGAACGGCGCGGGCAAATCCACGCTCGTCAAAACCATGCTCGGCATGATGGCATCCGACAACGCCAGAGGTTCACAACGCCTTGGCTCGAGGGTCAAAGTGGGTTATTACGACCAACAACTTCGCGGCGTTGACCCGAACAACACGCTTTTTAAGGAAGTCAAAGAGTATTTTGAATCCGACCAGCAAGTGCACGACATTCTGGGCGCTTACACGTTTCCTTACGACGCGCAGTACAAACTCGTCTCGAACTTAAGCGGCGGCGAACGCGCACGGCTCGCACTGTTAAAACTTTCCCTCGAGAAAAACAACTTGCTCGTGCTCGACGAACCGACCAATCACCTGGACATGGAAATGCTCGAGAGTCTCGAGAAAGCGCTGCTCAAATTTGAGGGCACGCTGATTATGGTTTCGCACGACCGGCGGTTTATCGAAAACCTGGCGAATCAAATCTGGCTGCTCGAGGACGGCGAATATTACAGCTACCCTGGCGGGGCGCAGTATTTTAAGGAAAAACACAAACCCAAACTGATTGAAACAAACGAAGAAAAAGCGGTTGCACCCATCAAAATACAACCCAAACGTGTGAACGCCTGGAAGTTAAACGCAGAAATCAAAGAACTCGAGAAACGAATTTTTCAACTCGAGACTGAACAAAGCAATATCAGCGCAGAACTTGGCAGCCCAACCGCGCAAACAAATTTTGCCGTGCTGGGCAAACGCGCCGATGAAATAGATGCGGAACTGCTCGAGATTATGACGAAATGGGAAGAGAACTCGAGTTTGTTGGAAGCGGCGGGCAGTAAATAGCAAATGGCATTTGGGATGCTTCCCTAAAATTCAAAAATTGTAGTGTTGTGGCAACGTATTCTGTCGTGGAAATCCTTGACCAAGGTACGTGCGACACGTAGAATGACCACTAGCAAATGGAATTCATTGAGTCAAGTATTTTCGTAAAACTGATTGATACTTTTCTAAACGATGAGCAACGTCGAGCATTGCAAAATTTTCTGGTGAATAACCCAAACGGTGGTGCGGTGATTCGTGGTGGAGGCGGTGCAAGAAAACTTCGTTGGAAGTTGCCTGGTCATGGAAAAAGTGGAGGATTGCGTGTGATTTATATCCATTCACCAATCAAGAATCAAATTGCAATGGTGCTTGTTTACCCAAAATCAGAGAAATCCGATTTGACCAAAGCCGAAATAAAACTGATCGCGTTGGAGGCAAAATCATGGCGGTAAAACACGATTACACAGCCTTACTCAAAGAGAGTTTAAATGAATTGAAAGCCATCCGTGAAGGATCAATCAAACCTGCTCGAGTTACCCTATTAAGTAGCATAGAGCCAGCAGAAGTCAGACGAGGGTTGAATGTTTCACGTCCTCAATTTGCTGCATTGATTGGCGTTTCAGAAAGAACAATTGAAGGTTGGGAGCAAGGTCGAACCAAGCCGACTGGTGCGGCAAGAGCTTTACTTCGCATTGCTGCAATTAATCCAAAAGCAGTGTTAAAAGCTTTAAGTTAAAACTATTGATCAAAACGATTCTCGAGCGGCAACATCTCACCGTCATTCAAAACCCGAGCCAGATGCAAAATCTTTGGGAAATCCAAACCGTAATACCAGCCTTCCTCGAGATTCCCAGACTCGAGGGTGCGGTAACACGTGGCGTTTGGACCGTATTGACACGCGCCCAAACAACCCGTTTCGGTTAATCGAACATGACCGCCAGAGTAATAAGCAAGGCGTTCTCGCTCGAGGGAATTCCATAAGGTTTGAAACAGGATTCTCGAGCCTTTAGCTGCGCATTTTTCGGAGGTGCAGACCAGCAGATGGGCGCGGGTTTTGAAAAAACTGGGTTTCATTGGTTTTCCTTTTCCAGCACAGATCGTAAAGCTCGAGTTTTAGCGTACGTTTCTTCGAGTTCGGATTTAGGGTTTGAATCTGCGACAATCGCGCCGCCGGCTTGAATTTGAATGCGGTTGTTGGCAATCACGGCGCTGCGAATTACGACCGACAAATCAAAATCGCCGTTCAAATCAAAATAACCGATCACACCCGCATACACGCCGCGTTTTACAGGCTCGAGTTCTTCGATAATTTGCATGGCACGAACTTTGGGCGCTCCAGTCATCGAACCTGGCGGGAAAGTGGCTTTCAAAACATCGACGCTCGAGAATTCTGGTTTAAGTTCGGCGGTGATGGTGCTGACCATCTGCCAGACCGCCCCGTGAGGCTCGAGCTTGAACAATTCGGGTACGCAAACCGTACCGAACTTGGCAACCCTTCCCAGGTCGTTTCGCATCAAATCAACAATCATCAAATTCTCGCTTCGGTCTTTTTCGCTTTGCTCGAGTTCTTTTTTTCGAGCCTGATCTTTTTCAGGTGTTTCACCTCGAGCACGCGTTCCTTTGATTGGACGCGCCTCGAGATGGCGTCCAGTTTTTTTGAGGAATCGTTCTGGTGAAGCGCTAACGATTGCCAAATCATCACCGGACAAAAATGCTGCAAACGGAGCAGGATTCTCGAGCATCAACGCTTTATACAGCGCAAACGGATCGCCACAAAATTCTGCCTCGAGACGGTGGGTTAAATTCACCTGAAAAATATCGCCCGCACGGATGTACGCGAGGCAGCGTTCAACATCTTCGAGATAGGTTTCGGGTTTTGTGATTACTCCCAGTTTACCTGTTTTGAAAGAGGTTATTGATGTTTGTCCGTTTTTGGCAAGTTCGAGAATTTCAGTCCAAATTGGTTCTCGGTTTGTGAAGCCCTCAAGTTTGGTTGCGCTCGAGTGCCAGGTGTTTGATGCGTGATCGAATGCCAGAACAAAATCCATGAGGTGCAAACGTAAATCGGGCGGGGTGTCTTGCGAAAGGTGAACCTCGTGTTCACCCCTATTAAAAACATTGTGTGGTGGTGAAATATCCTCGAGATAGCGCACCAAGTCATAACCTAAAAACCCAAGCCAACCGCCAGCAAAACCCATGCCTTCGGGTCGTGATTGCGGCTCGAGTTCAAAACGATTCAAAACATTTTCGAGTCCGTCAAACGGATTTTTCCAAGATTCGAGAATCTTTCCATTCTCGAGCATTAAAGTTTGGTTTTCTCGGGTCTCGAGCGTTAATACAGGGTCGCAGGCAATATACGACCAACCGCTTAAGCCTGGCATCAAACTTGCACTCTCGAGCAAACTTGCGCCAGCGCGGTGATGAATTCGTGCAAAGACTTCTCGAGGTGTTCCTGAAAGCTCGAGTTTGGAAATCTTGTTGGTCACGTTAAACTGCCTTCATGCTCGAGCGAGATTATTTCCCAAAAACATCTGGAAACTTGCTGAAATTGTTGTTGGCTCAAGATGGTTCGACCACCAAATTGTGTGAGGCGATTTCGGGTACTCAGGTGTCGTTATCGGTTCACTTGCAATCCCGAGTTGAAACTGTACCAGAAGTGGTGATGCGTAAACTGGGCGGAACATCCTGGTTGAAACGCATGACAAGTTTGCATTCCAAAACTGGCGTTTTGATGGATAACTTGACCTTTACCAGACTTGACCGCGTGCCAACTTGGTTTTTATCAGACCTCGAGCTGGGAAAAGCGCCCGTGGGTCATTTGCTCGAGAAACTTTTTGTGCGCCGCGAACGCATCAATCTAACAACTGAACTCGAGCAAGTTTTGTTTGAAATTGTGGGTTTTCCTGATGCCAACCGTTGAGGGGTGATCCCTTCCAG
>JANLWR010000624.1:0-2152 GCA_031364625.1 Deinococcales bacterium
TTAGCGTTGCGCAAAGCGCACAGTTAGCGTTGCGCGGTGTAAACACCAACCGAAAGTGCCATTGTGCGTTGAAACTTTTGGGCGGTGTCGGCATCAAGGCGTTGCGAGATGGCTTGGACAAACTTTTGGGCGTACCCGGGCGCAACGTTGGAAGCTTGAATTCCCAAATCGCTGGCGGCGGCTTGAATCAGACCATTCACCGAGTTTGCCGAGATCATGCTTTTAAGGTTTTGCTGAATACTCTGGACAAACTCGAAGGCAGGATCGACAGGCTTGGCGGCAGTTTTTCCTCGAGCCAGAGGATTTGTGAAGGCTGGGAATGAGGCTGCACGGTCTGCCAAACTTGGGGGTTTGCTGGTTTTGGCTAGATCCTCGAGTTCACGAACGGTGGTGTCGAGCAATTGTTGAAACTGATAACCTTGTTCGTTGGTGATTTCACCAAGGATGGCGGTTAAGAATTTTTTGGTTTGCGAACTTGGGATTTCGGTGGGGTAGAAACCCAGGTTTTCGGCGGCTCGGTCAATGGCAACTTCGGCATTAAAGACCCGCAGTTGCTCGAGGCTTTGACGGATTTCAGTCATGAAAACGGTTGAAAGCATTGGACCTGGAATGCGTCCAAGCAGGGTGGCGGCAACGGTTCGCAAGCCATTGGTCGGCGGGGCAACTGGGCGGGTTGAATTATCGGTGGGCTTTGGGGCGTTCTGAGTCCGAAGTGTCTCGAGGGTCAACATGATGCTTTGCTTGAACAGTTTTGCTTGCCCAGGGGATATTTCATTGCCGATATTGTTGATAAATTCCAGCGCCTTAGAAGTTGGAATGCTGCTCAGGTCATCGCCCAAACCGGTCATGGCTCGAGCCAGAATGACCCCCGGTTGTCCAACGCGTAAGTCATTTAACAGCGTGCGAATTTCGGCGAACAAACCAGACGGCAAGTACGTGGTATCGATTGTTGGATTGCTCGACATGCTGGGTTGTGATGCGGTTTGGTTTGACGGGCTTGGGTTTGTCGTGCTCAAATTGTTGGCAATTGGGTTTGTCACACTCGAGCTTTGGGTGTTGTTGTTTGCTTGGCTGGAGGTCTGAAAGGTTGCGGCTTGTTGGAATAATTCTTCGATGCTGCCATTCAGGTTTTGAGTGTCTGAGCGTAAACCCGAGACAAAACGGTATTCTCCGTCTTCAAAGCCCAGCAGCACCGACAGGGCTTCCAAACCGCGCAAGGATTTGAAGTGCGCGTCGCTCAGTTGTCCCTCATTCAAATACAGCGATGCCAGCTGCGTTCCAGAACGAAACGTGAGCCGTCCAGCGCCTGACTCGAGACAGAGTGCTTGGATTAATTCTTTAAGGGTTTTTGGGTTGTAAGAGCCTTGCCAGGGTACGGTCACGATTTGGTTCTCCATTCTGTTTCAGCGTCGGCTGAAACAAATTGCGTCACAAGAAAAAGAATGAGATCAAACGCAGGTTGTTTGGATCATCTTAACCAGAAATTCCCTAATGCTGGGTGGTTTTTGCACACTGGACTGGTGCAATGGGGTGCGCGATACCCGAAACCACGAATTCGCGCAGGTGATCGATTGGCAAATGCAAACCAAACTCGAAATGCGCCAGCAATGCCCTGGCGACACTGGTTTTGCCCGAACCTGGCGTGCCAGAAATCAAAAAAATCGGGGCAGGATTCATGGTATCGCTCGGAGGATTTTGAAAGCCATACTGAAAAGTTCAGCTTCCGAGGCTGGGGTCGCTCAAGCCGTGTCAAGATCATTCAGGTCGTTCATGGGGATCAAATGCAGATGAACATGCGGCACGGTAAAACCTTGAATGACCACACCGATGCGTTTGGCATCGGTGACTTCCAAAATTGGTTTGGAGAGTTTTTTTGCCACATCAAATAAGCTCGAGTATAAATTCTTCTCGAGGTCAAAAACGTAAGGTTCATGGATTTTAGCAGGGCAACCGCAAAGTCGTAAATCAATGCACCAAACAATGATTCAACGCCTTGTCATTGCAAGGGTGAAGACAAGCTTCACCCCTACCACACAGCATTTTTACGTAGGGGCGCTGCTTCTTGACCCTTAAAGCAGCACCTTACGGGCTTGGGTCGCTTCTTGACCATAAAATGCACCTAGCGGGCATGGTCGCTTGCTGCGCCTTCCAG
>JANLWR010000643.1:0-2343 GCA_031364625.1 Deinococcales bacterium
GCACCTGTCTTGACCATAAACACGCACCTTACGGGCATGGTCGCTAACGGGCTTGGGTCGCAAGCAGCGCCCCTACATAAAAATGCTGTGTGGTAGGGGTGAAGCTTGTCTTCACCCTTGCAATGACAAGGCGTTGAATCATTGTTTGGTGCATTGATTTACGACTTTGCGGTTGCCCTGCCCCAAGATGGCATAACAGGACAAACTCGAGCGGCACAGGCTCAAAGCCCACGCGACGCTCACGCGACGCCCGCTTTGGCAAACTGAAGCCAGTTCGGACAAGCCAAGTCATGACGTTCACTCGAGTCAAAACCATTTCGGTCTGCAGGTCGCATACTCCAGGGAGGTGAAAAGCAATCCAGAACGATATTGAGGCTCGAGTTTCTGAAGCTGCTCAAGAGCACAAGACAGTTGGAGGTAGGAGCGATGAACAAACTCAAACGATTGACCCCCTGGATGCTGCTGATGTTGGTGGCGTGCGGGGGCGGCGGCAATCCAAGCACTGGCTTGAACGTTGGCGGCAACGTTCAGGGTTTTAGCATTCCTGCGGGCAGCAAAGCCGTGGCGCTCTCACTCTCGAGCGACCCCGTTTTTAAGTTGAGCGATGCCAGCATTTCTGGTGGCACGTTCACTTTAAACCTGCCCGACCTGCCAGACGTGAATGCGCTCGGACCCGTCTTTGAAGCCCCGACGGGTTGCACTGGCGTGACGGTGCAACCCCCCAACGCCGAGGCGGTCTGGGTCGGATCATCGCTCGAGATTGCAGGGCAGCCTGCTGGCGCTTTGGTGGCAAAAAGTGGCGACCAATTTGCGCGTTGGGTCTACGCCGAAGAGGACGTGACATTGAGCGGCACGTTGATTTGCCCATCGGCAAAAACCCGAGTTTTAAGAATTGGCAATGACACAAAATACAACCTGAGTTTGCAGCAAGGTTGGAATTTAGTGCTGACCGATGCCAAGGAAACCAGTTTCAACAATGCGCCCATCAACACGCCCGTCACTTGGGGCGTGACCACCGCCAACGACTTGGCGGCAGCGAAGGGTACGGACACGGGCAGCACGCCTGCTCGAGTCAAAGGAACGCTCGGTGAACAGGGGTACGGCTTGGTTTTGAAACTCGAGAAACCTGGCACGGGGCAGTCTAACGACCTGACCCCAACCGCGATACCCGCCACGGGAGCGACTGGTAGTTTTGATATTGCCCTTCCAGCCGCGCCAAACGCCGCCCTGCTCGGCGTGGCGTCTGACTTAAAGGAATCTGGTTGCCAAGGGAATTTTAATGCCAGCAATCCGAACGCCCTGCTCGGTCAACTGGGAGTTTCGGTCTTCAGGGGCAACAGCGCCATCGGTAAAACGTTCTTGGTGTCGTACTCGAGCACGACGGCTTGGTGGTACGCCGCCAGTGCCGTAAATATAACTGGGCAAGAAAAATGCGGCAGCGGCGACGAAGCTTTCATCACAAAGTACAACCTGAATTTGCAAGTGGGTTGGAATTTGGTGCAGCGTCTCGAGGATAGCCTGCTGAAAACCACCACCTGGAAAAATCAAAGCGCCATTCCCAGTGAGGCAAAATGGTTGACCAGGCTCGAGGATGTCGGCGTTGGGGTGTCCCCAGGGCAATTTGGTGGTTCGGATGCCGGCAGCAGCGCCACACGAATGCACGGCAAGCTTGGCGGCTGGACGGACACCGTGGCGGCAAGCCTCAAGCTCGAGTCAGATGCGGGCGTCAGTCTGACCACGGGTGTACTCAGTGCCGCAGGCGAGTTTGACTTAACCTTGCCCGCCTCCGTTGACGCCGCCGCCTTTGAAGCCCTCGAGTTGACCCAAGGTTGCGGCACAGTCACCTCCGTGCCTGCCGCACCAACGGGTGTCAAAGCCTCACTCGAGCCAGACCGCGACGGCACGCCATTGGGCGTGATCGCCGTGGGCGGACGCGGCTTTACCGTCAACTGGGTGTACGCCTCGAGCGCGGTCACAGTGACGGGGCAGGAGAACTGCCCGAGCGGTGACGGTGCGGGCGAAAATCATGATTACAATATCAATTTTGTGCCAGGTTGGAATTTATCAATCGAAACCGTTAGCCTGAAAAATGGCAACGAAACCATTCAGCACACTTCGGGCACACTGCCAGCGGGTTCGGAATGGTTCTTTGAAGCCGATAAAGAACCAGGATTGCCAGACACGGGCAGCACCTCGAGCAGCCTGAGCGGTTCGGTTGGGGCGGCATTTGCCAACAACAGCCTGCACTTTACGGTGGGTGCTCAAACCATCTTGAGCGCCCCGCTTGGCGCGAATGGCGAACTGACCGCCAGCCTGCCGACAACCGTCGCCACGAGCGCCCTG
>JANLWR010000666.1:0-4680 GCA_031364625.1 Deinococcales bacterium
TTTAAAAGATCTGCTGCTGAATCCGTCTTATCATTTATTTGGTTAGCGTACTGTGGGTTTTTTATCCTGATATTATTTTCTGCTGCCAGCAATGCTTCTTCTGCTTTTTGTTTGGTTACCGTTAATGACTGAATTAATGCAGTATCGGGCGTGCCGGAAAAATGACTTTGGAAGAATTCGTCCAAGATACGAATTTCATAACTACGCTAGCTTATCTTGAAATCCGTATCGATCATTTGACCGTGTATCAGGGTTCATCGGTTGCATGAAAACTCCGTTAATCAGACGTTATAAAAGCACGTGACACACTTCAATTGTCTGTACTTTTGTGCATTATCGGGAAGATGTTGACTTAACGTTAGATTCACGGGTTGATTCATAGAATTGTTGAATTGATTTGTGAAGAGAATGAATCAATGTTGATTAGACTTATTCGGTGTAACTGGCGCAGTTTGACTCAAAATAGGGGGAAATATGAAAGTCTTTCGATTCTTATCCATCGCACTCCTTATCGCTGTCATCGGATGCGGCAATCAAACACCAATCACCCCATCGGACGAAGCCGTGACCGATACCGAACCAGCCATCGAGAGTGGCAACTCAAGCAATCGCTTGCCTTTACCGAACATCAACGACTTGCCCAGCCCTCAAATGCCAAGCAGCACTATAGATGACCCACGCATCACCAGATCCGCACCAGTCGATCCAACTCGAGCTGCCAGAACCAGAGGTTTAGTCCGTCCTCGTGGTGTGCCAATCGGTACTGATACTCGAGTGAAACTGAAATTGTTGTTGGTGACTGGCGCTGCTGATGAGACTGGTTTTGAAGCCATGAAAACCTTCCTGACCCGGATTGGGATTCCATTCGATAGTTTGGTGGCATCCAGCGAAATTTTGAGCAGTGAAAAGCTCGAGGCAGAACCTGGTTTTGGTAATTACTCGGGTGTAATCTTAACGACCAATAACTTGGCGTACTTTGATGGGACGAATTGGTTGTCGGCTTTTGACCCAATCGAATGGCAGATATTGAATGATTACGAACGTGATTATAAGGTGCGTCAAGTGACGTTGTACGCATTTCCAGATGGCAACAACACTGGTCTGAATTACACGGGTTATGCTGACACCTCGAGCAGCGCATTGAATGTCACACTGACCACGCAGGGGAGAGCGATTTTTGCTGATCTGAAAGCAGACTCGAGCATTGGGATTCGTCAAGCTTGGACGTATCTGGCGCAGGTGACGGATGGCGCAATTCCGTTGATTCAAACAGCCAACGGAGCGGTTGTGGCAGCCTTGCATACGTCCTTAGATGGGCGTGAGGGTTTGGCGGTGACAACGGCGCACAACCCTTACCTGACGCATTCGTTGCTATTGAGTTACGGGTTGATTCGTTGGGTGAGTCGCGGGGTTTTCTTGGGTGAGCAGAAGATGTATTTCGCGGTGCATAGTGATGATTACTTTTTGGATAATGATGTTTGGAATCCAAGCACCCATGCCAACAGTGGTATTTTTAGGTTGCGTGCCTCTGATGTGATTTCACTGGTTTCCTGGCAAAAATCGTTCACTAAAGCCAACCCACTGTTCAAAAATTTCACCATAGATCATGCCTTTAATGGCGAAGGTTATCAAGTAGGGTCAAAGAAGGAATGTAAGCCAAAAGAACCAGCCAAAAATGAAGATGATCCACTTTCAGCGGTCACACACTGCTACCACGATGAATTTCGTTGGATCAACCACACTTACAGTCATCAGTCATTCGATGACACCACAACCCTGGCTGATGTCAACTCTCAAATCTCACTCAACCTTGCCGTGGCAACAGCGAAGGGTGGTTTAAAACTGCCCGCCAAAGAATTTGATCCAAGCGTGCTCATCACCGGCAACCATTCAGGACTTGGGTATTTTGATGAAGTCCTACCACTGGTCAACGCTGGCAAGAGCCACGCCAGTGCCAATCTTATCATCGGTGCTCAAGCTCTGGGGATTCGCCTTTTGGCGAGCAATGTTTCGGCTCCCACAACCGCTCCAATCTGTATCTCGAGCGCCGAAGATTGCAATCAAAGCAATCCCTCACCTAACCAAGGTCAGCGTTTCCCTTCTAACTTACCTGCCAACGATATCCTGCTCGAGCCACGATTCCCAATCAACATTTTTTACAACGTCACCACCCCCGTTGAATTGGTGGACGAGTACAACACGATCTACCGCAATTACTGGGGACGTGACTTGAGCTTCCAGGAAATCATGGATTTTGAATCCGATGTTGCGATTTCGCATATGCTGTCTGGTTCGGTGAATCCGCATTTCGTGCATCAATCCAACTTGCGAAATTACGGCAGTGGAAACTGTTTGTTGTGTGTGTTTGTCAAGAACGTTGCCAGCAAGTATGCGACGTTGAAGAACTTAGCGGTTCAGAATCTTTCAATGGCTGACATTGGCAAGCGGCTCTTGGCTCGTATGGCATACGATAACGCGGGTGCTTCTGCGATTTGGAATAAAACGAGTGGAGCGTTGACAATCAGTGCTACAAACCCAACTGCTATTGTTCCATTGACCAATCCAGTACAAGGTACGCAATACGGTTCTGATCGGGTGCTAAATGCTGTTTCTGGAACAACCATCTTGATTACCCGGTAACGACAGCCACATGATATTTGGCTTTTCATACTCGAGCGTTAAACGTTAAATTTAAGGGACACAAGATTTTACTTGTGTCCCTTAAATTTGGTCGGGGTGGCGAGATTTGAACTCACGACCACTTGACCCCCAGTCAAGTGCGCTACCAGGCTGCGCTACACCCCGAGATGAAGGCTGGCTAGGGAAGGCTATCAGAGTGACAGCCTTTGGTCAAGTCGAACTCGAGAGCAGCACCAAGATTCCAACACTTTTGATGTAAAGCTTTGCATTGCTCGAGCTACAAAATTTCCAGTCGATTTTGGCGTCTGTGATGAAACTGAGTTTCTAAAGTTGTTCAAATTTCTTTGCCGAATTTATGGAAACAAGTTAGAATCAAGTCGTGACTTCCGAAGTCAACATTCCAGGGTACCGGATTCAAATCCAGATTGGCACTGGACGAACGGCAACCGTGTACTTGGCTCGAGATCAAAAGAACCGTGCTGTGGCTTTAAAAGTTCCGAAGCCTGGTATTTTTGATGATCCTACTTTGGGAAAAATGTTCTCGAATGAAGTGCTGATGTTAAAGAGTTTAAACCATCCGCAAATCATCCATTTTTTTTCTGGAGTGCCATTTGGTGACGATGCGCATTTGGCAATTCAGTATTTCAAAGAAGGTGCGCTTGAAGAACCCCCCAAATCGCTTGGAGAAGCTTTTAGGGTCATTGCCGACATTGCCGATGCTTTGGATTACGCGCATTTCAAAAAAGTCATTCATCAGGATGTCAAACCCAGCAACGTCTACCTCGAGGATGGACGGGCGTACCTGGCAGATTTCGGGGCTGCCTCGAGTGAAGCGCATCCTGGTTTGCTGGCAGGCAGTCCGTTTTACATGGCTCCTGAAGTCTTCAGGGGCGAACGCAGTTCGAGCAAATCCGATGTTTACAGCCTTGGGATCATGGCTTTTCAATTGGTCACAGGTGCTCGCCCTTTTACTGGCGAGACGTACGAAGAAGTTCAGAACGCGCATCTGGTTAAATTCGCCCCGTCGATTCGCAATTTGCACCGCGAAATTGAACCCGAAATTGCCAAGATCATTGATCGCAGTTTGGCGAAAGACCCCAGTGCCCGTCCGAATGCTCGAGAAATCCATGAAGTGTTCAATAATTTTTTGATTAAAGTTGCCCACCCAACCTCTCAACGAACCCGGCAATTGGATCGCAATGTCCTTCCCTCAGCTTTTGAGGCTGCCGAGGTCGCCCCTTCAGAACCAGCCAAACCAGGGCTTGGACGGGCTGCCATGCGTACTGAACCAATGCCAGAATTAAAATCTTTTGCCAAGACCGAGCCAAAAAAAGGTTTGTTGGACAAGTTGTTCAAACGAAAGCTTTAAGGTTTTAACGCTCGAGCTTTGCGGGTGTCCGAGGGCGCACAAAGGCAACGCAACACAAACCCAAAATTGCCAGAATGAGCACACCTTCCCGCGTGCCAAAACGGGCGAACAATGCTCCAACAAACAATGCTCCTGGTGGGGCAAAACCTGCAAAGACCAGGGTATAAACACTCATGACCCGCGCCCGCAAATAATCTGGTGTGCTGAGTTGCACCGTCGAGTTTGCGCTGACCGTGAACGAAATCATGCCCATGCCCGCCAAACCAATGCCCAGTGCCGCAGATGCGAGGTTGGGCGTGAAGTACAAACTGCCCATGCCCAGGCATAACACGACCGCGCCCAAAGTCATGAGGCGGACTCGAGCTTCGGGCGGACGTGAGGCGGTGAAGACTGCGCCAATGGCAGCGCCAATGCCAAACGCCGAGCCGAGCAAACCAAAGCCTGTTTCTTTCAGGTTGAGCGCAAATTTTGCGTACGCTGGCGTAATCACTGGAAAGTTAATCACGGTCAGTGACAATAAACCCAGCAGCACTATCGGGTCGCGCACGGCACGGTTTGACCAGACGTACCCCAGCCCAATCCGAATATCCTCGAGCATCCGGTGCTGCCCAGAATCTTCGGCGGCACGGTATTTCAAGCTCGAGATGGCAATGATGACGCCAACAAAAGAA
>JANLWR010000672.1:0-1591 GCA_031364625.1 Deinococcales bacterium
AACAACGCGGGGCGCAACAAACGCACGCCGCTGCTCGAGACGAGCCAAAATGAATGGGATGCGGGTATTTTATTGAACCTCTCGAGTGTCTTTTTGATGTGTCGCGCCGTCATGCCCGAGTTGGTCAAAACCAAAGGCGGCATTGTTAACGTCTCGAGTTTGGTCGGTTTGCAAGGGCAAGCTGAGGCGGTGGTTTATGCTGCGGCTAAAGGCGGCGTGATTGCCTTAACTAAAACCCTGGCGCTCGATTTTGCGCCGCTCGGTGTGCGGGTCAACTGCATTTGCCCAGGCGACATCTGGACGCCTCAATACAGCGAATGGCTGACCGAGCAACCCGACGGCGATGCCATGCTCGAGTCGATCAATGCGCGGCTTCCAGTGGGGCGTTTGGGCACAACCGAAGAAACTGCGCAAGCCATTCTCTTCTTAGCCACCAACGGTTTTGCCAACGGCGTTATTCTGACACTTGACGGAGGGAAAAGCATCGGATGAAAAACTTGCAATTACCAATCGGTGAATTAAAAGCCTCGAGCATGATCTCAAAGGCTCGAGTGAACGCTTTGATTGTTGACCTGGAGCTGTTGCCCAATCAATTACGCAAGGCGGTGTCAACACTCTCGAGCGAGCAACTCAAAACTTCTTATCGCCCAGATGGTTGGACGCTGCTCGAGGTGGCGCAACACATTCCAGAAGCCCATTTGAACTTTTACCTGCGCACCCAACACGCCCTGATTCATGACAATCCAAACATTTTGGTATTTTTTGAGGACACCTGGACAAAACTACCTGCCTCACAAACACCACTCGAGCTGTCATTGCAGCTTTCAGATGCCATACATGCACGATTGGCGCATCTTTATCGCACCCTCGAGCCAGATCAACTCGCCCGAACCTTTAACCATCCCGAAAAAGGCGTGCAACGCCTCGATGCGACCCTCGAGTTTTACGTTTGGCACGGACAGCACCACATTGCCCAAATTACCAGTACGATAGAACAAAACCATTGGAGGAAACCATGAAACTCGCTTCACTCAAAGACGGACGCGCCATTGTCACCGACGGCACGCGGTTCACACCACTCAGCAGCCTCGGTTTTACAGGTTCGATGCTCGAGTTTGTTCAGGCGGGCGGGACTGCGCTCGAGCAGCTCAGAACGAATTTGGCAGGCGTGGGTTTTCACGAAAACCTCGAACTTCACGACCTTGCCCGCCCGATTGCCAAACCCACCAAAGTCTTGTGCATCGGCTTAAATTACCGCGACCATGCGATTGAATCTGGCATGGCAATACCGACTGTGCCTGTGGTGTTCTCGAGGTTCAACTCCACTTTGCTCGACCCTTTTGAAGAGATTCAGCACGACTCGAGCCTGACTTCAGAACTCGATTACGAAGTCGAATTGGTGATTGTGATTGGCAAAACGGGCAAACGAATTGCCATAGAAAATGCCATGAACCACGTGCTGGGTTACAGCGTTTGCAACGATGTCAGCGCCAGGGATTTGCAAATGGGCAAAGACACCAGCGGTCAATGGACGCGCGGAAAAAATGTGGACGCCACCTGCCCAATCGGACCTTGGATTGTCACAAAAGAC
>JANLWR010000729.1:0-1645 GCA_031364625.1 Deinococcales bacterium
TTCGCGGCGACGCCAGAAATTGCTGTGACAAACCGTTTCAGGTTCACGTTTTTGCTCGACCAGATTGCACCAGCCGTCATCGTGCCAAGAATTCCACCCTCGAGCGCCGTGAACCACGACAAGTTAATCGAATTCAAAAGAGCATTCAGATAAATTCTTTTGCTGGCTTCTTGAAAATGCTCGAGCGTGAAACCAAGTTTATTGGTGAATGCGGAAAAGATCAGCAGCACACCGGGCAAGATTTCAAACATCAACAAAAACGCTAGAAATAAGAACGCAACCGCAAAAGTCGCCCAACGAAGATTCAACTTACCCCCCTCACAAGTGGAGATGCAAAAAGGTGAAGGTCAAAGTAAAACCTACTTTTTCCCTTCACCTTAAGATTTCAACTCGAGTTATAACAATTTAAGCTCGAGAATTATTGTTCCACAACTTCGGTCGCCCACTTCTCGCCAATGCCTTTAACGATATCTGGCATTTGCTTCCAAGCCACGATTGGTTTGACTTTCTTGTATTGGTACGTTGGAATCATTTGTGCCAGCACTTCTTTTGGCAATTTACTACGAATCTTGGCACGGATTGGTTGAGCGCCGCCTTTGGCGTACAAGATTTGCCCTTCGTCCGAGAACAAGAAATCCATGAACAACTTCGCCACGTTCGGACGGGCGGTGAACGCGTTAATCACTGGCGCGTAAGGTCCGGTGGTGGTGGCATCGAGCGGAATGCGAATTTGCAGGTTCATTTCGTCTTTGAGCTGACGACGGAAGTTCAGTCCGTTGTAATCCCAATTGATACCGATGGCAACTTCGCCCTTTTGAATGTTGGCAAAGCTGGGCACAATCGGTTTTAAGTTGCCCGATTTTTGCAATCTCGAGAAGAAATCGATGCCTGGTTGAATGTTGGTCTCACTTCCACCAAATGCCATCGCGGCGGCAATAACGGCATATTGCGCGTTGGCGGCTTTGCGTGGATCGTTGACTGCAATTTTGCCCTTGTATTCAGGACGCAGCAAATCGTGCCAAGTGAGCGGAATGTTTTTCACCAATTTTGGATTGACGATGAACGCCACCGCACCGTAATAAGCGGCGGCGTAATGACCGTCGCTACCCTTAGCCCAATCTGGAATTTCTTTCCAGTATTTGTTCTTGTACGGCAAGAAAGCGCCCTGTTCGGTGCCGATTGGACCAAATGCCAAACCGACATCGCCCACGTCAGCCACAGGTGCGTTTTTTTCTGCCAGGAACTTACCGATTTCCTCGGCGCTGGTCATGTCCGTGTCGGTGTGGGTCACGCCGTAACGTTTGGTGAAGACATTCCACATTTCTTCGTAGTTCAGCCAATCGTTTGGAATGGCGTAACTGACAATTTTACCCTCGGCTTTGGCTTTCGCCACCATGTCATCATCGGCTGCCAAACCAAAACTTAACGCCGCGAGCGCGAGACCAGCAGAAACCATCATGACTTTCTTCATACACTCCTCCTTGGAACACGTACAAAAAACCTTGAAAGCAACAGCAAGTACCAGATGAACAGCTTTTGGTCAGGTGAATGTCAGATGTATGCCCCCATAGTACGACATCGGGCAGCCAAGTTTGCAACTTCACGAAACTCGAGCCAGGGCAACCGCAAAGTCGCAAACCAATGT
>JANLWR010000731.1:0-1902 GCA_031364625.1 Deinococcales bacterium
TCGTAACCCGTCAAGCTTTAGCAAAACGTTTACGCGGAATTCTGAAGGCAAACGACAACCGAGATTTGACAGCCGAATTACTCGAGGATCGTCGTTTGGAAGCCAAAAAGAAGGGTTTTTGACTTGTACGTGATTGACTCGAGTGCCTTGATTGCATTCATTCGAGATGAAAACGGCGCAAGTGTAGTCGAAGAACTGATTCAAAAAGGTTTCTTAATGTCTATGGTCAATTATGCCGAAACCAAAGGAAAACTGGTCGGAAGTGGCACTCACACACCCAATCAAGTAGATGCGGCGCTCGAGGCTTTTGGTGCATTGCTCGAGTTGGCTGATTTAGACCGAGAACAAGCTGAAGGTGTGGCATTTTTTTATGCAAGGCGCAACCCATATGACCTTTCATTGGGGGATTGTGCTTGTCTTGCTTTGGCAGAAGCGAAAGGTTTGCAAGTTTTAACCGCAGAGCAAGGTTGGAAGAAAATTCCGAATCTTAAAGTCAAAATTCGCTTAATTCGCTAAGCATTTCACCGTCCTCGAGGGTCAAAACGATCACGCAGACCATCGCCCAAAAGATTCAAACCAAGCACGGTAATGGCAATAATCACGCCAGGAAAAATCGTTGCCCACGCCGAATTGTAAATAAAAGTTTGGGCGTCGAACAACATACGCCCCCATGAGGCTTGAGGTGGTTGCGTACCAAGTCCCAAGTACGAGAGCGCCGCCTCCGCCAGAATCGCCACGCCAAACGCGAACGTGCCTTGCACCAACAATGGCGCGGCAACGTTGGGCAGAATGTGCCGCCATAAAATTCGAGCGTTGGAAACACCCAACGCCCTGGCGCTGTCAACATACTCGAGGTTTTTGACGCTCAAAACCCCAGCACGGGTTAAACGCGCAAAAGTTGGGATGCTCGAAATGCCGACGGCAAGCATGGCACTCCAAACGCTGGGACGAAAGGCGGTTGAAATTAAAAGCGCCAAAAGCACGGTGGGAAAAGCGCTGGTGGCATCCAGGATTCTCGAGATGATGTCGTCGAGCAAACCACCAAAAAACCCTGCGAGCGAACCGAACAGCAAACCAAAACTCGAGCCGATCCCAACGCTGATGATGCCGACCAGAACACTGGTGCTCGCGCCTCGGAGCATTCTGGATAAAGTGTCGCGCCCGAAATTGTCTGTACCAAATGGATGTGCCAGGGATGGCGGCACGAGTTGCGCAGCAAAATCTTGGGCGTTGGGTGGGTACGGTGTCCAGATCAAACCAATGACAGCGCAAAGCATTAAAAAACCAAAGACCAACGCACCAAAAACCAGATTGGCTTCTGGCTTACGGGTTGTCTCAGGCTCGAGGTTTTTAGTCATAACGAATCCTTGGGTCGAGTGCGCCGTACAACAAATCGACGATCAAATTGATCAGCACAATCATGACGGCGATACTGAACACCACGCCCTGAACAAGCGGAAAATCACTGTTTTTCACGGCACTCAACCCAAGTTTTCCAAGACCATTGAGGTTAAAGACGCTTTCGACAATGATTGCCCCCGCCAGAAGCTGTCCAAGTTGAATGCCCATGAGCGTCAAAATTTGAATCCCAGCGTTCCTCAGCACATGTTTTTGAATCACCACAGACTCGAGCAAACCCTTGCCTCTAGCCGTTCGCACGTAATCTTGACCCAGAACCTCGAGCACGCTGGAACGCACCATTCGCACCAAACCTGCCGCTTGCCCGAGTGCAAGGGTCAACACTGGCAAAACAAGATTGCGAATTGCTGCAACAGGGTTTTCAGTCCAGGTGACGCCGCTCGAGACGGCTGGCAACCAGCGCAGACTGACGGCAAACACCAAAATAAATATGATATCTTTGTTGCTAGGTGTTTTTAATTGCCAGGCTTGAAGCGCGCCGTC
>JANLWR010000765.1:0-6386 GCA_031364625.1 Deinococcales bacterium
TCAAACAATTCCAAGCCGTTCTCGAATGCCTAAGCCCAAGTGAATCTGAACTGTTGCGACTTGGTGAACTCACTCGAGTTAAGTTAGATGATCGCCGCGATATTCCAACCATTCAAATGCCATATAGTGAAAGCGTTCCGATTACACAAGCATCCTCTGGAATACGTCGTATTTTCGCATTTGCTTATATTCTAGTTTGGGCATGGCGCGAGCATCAACTTGCCAGTCAAATCCTAAAACAAGAACCACAAAAGCAATTGACTTTTTTGATTGACGAAATAGAATCTCATCTTCATCCAAAATGGCAGCAAGTCATTGCACAAGCGTTGTTAAACGTTGCCAAAGCTTTAAGTGACGAACTCGAAGTGCAAATCATTCTGACCACGCATTCACCAATTGTGATGGCGAGTCTCGAGCCAATTTTTGACCCTAAAAAAGACGCTTGGTTTGACTTAAATCTTGTGAACAACAAAGTAACACTCGAGAAAATGCCTTGGAATCGGCGTGGTGGTGCTGACAATTGGTTGCTGAGTGAAGCATTTGATTTATCCAGTACAGGTTCAAGGCAACGTGAAACGGCAATTGAAGAGGCGGCTCGAGTGCTCGATGCAGCAAAACCCAGCAAGAAAAAGTTTCTCGAGATGGATAAAAAATTGCGGTCTGTATTGTCTGAAACGGATGATTTTTGGGTGCGGTGGCATTTTATTGGTTCTAAAAAGGGTTGGTTGTGATTCCAGTCATACTTCAACCTGAACCAAAAGATTTCGATGTCAAAGTGCGAAAAAAAGGATCAGATTGGTTTAAAACTAAGGGGATTGATACAAGCCAACCACTCCAAAAGAAGGTCAAACCTTCACCATTCTGGACAGAGTGCATCCCTGAATTGCGTGCTTCTTACAATCACATTTGCGCTTACGTGTGCATTCGGATTGAACCAATCACTGGTTTTGCCACAGTTGAGCACTTCAAACCCAAATCGAAATACCCAAAATTGGTGTACGAATGGAGCAATTACCTTCTGGTGTGTGGCGTAATGAACGGGCATAAGAGCGATTACGAAGACGTTCTTGATCCGTTTCAACTTGCGCCAAATACATTTTGGTTAAATTTGATGGATGGAAAAATTCGTCCCAATCCAAACTTATTGGATGCTCAAGCAGCGTTTCAAACAATCAAACGCTTAAAACTGGATAGTCCCGAATGTAACAAGTTAAGGCTGCATTACTGGGACAAATACGTTCGTGGGCAAATTGATGATGCCATGCTGCAAGAGTATTCGCCGTTCGTGTATCTCGAGGCTCAACGTCAAGGTCAACTCTAAATTTATCGCAATGCCAATTTCAATACACTTTCATCCCCGCGCAACACAAAAACCTTGACCCCTGCCGCCTCGAGCACACCCGCCCTGGCTTCCAAATCTTTTAACGCGTCGGGCATGGAGTAAAACAGTGGGCGTGGGCTTTCTCCAGGCTCGAGGTAATAGCCTTCAGAAAGGGCAAGCACCAGCACCCTGGCGGCTCGAGCGCGGGCACGGATTGCGCCTTCGATGAGTGTGGTTGGGGCGTTCATGGTGATGATGACCAGGTTTGCGCCTGGGCTGGCTTCGGGAACAGTTTGTGAACCGCTTGGCTCGAGTTGGACGAGCGCCAGGTACGCCAAAGCCCGTTCGAGCGCGGCGAAACTGCCGCCAGCTTCGGTGCGTCCAGTCAAACTCGAGACGCTGACGCGTAATCCAGCTTCAAAAGCTTCGCGCAGGATGCTGCTCGCAAGTCGGGTGGCACTCTCGAGGAACATCGCGCCGTTGCGTCCTGTCGCGTCCAAGTCAAGATGTATGTGAACGCCTGTGGCGGCAACCCGCTCGAGTTCACGAACGATTAGTTGATTGAAACGTCCATCGGTCATGCCGTGACGGGCGGTTTGCTTCCAGTGCACGCGGCGTTGCGGATCGCCTGGGGCGTATTCGCGCACGCCAGCGAAAGTGCTTTCGTCTTCGAGTCCCCAAGTGCGGGACGGCGGACCGTCGCTTAAGAGGGGTCGTGCCAGGTCGGGTAGCTCGAGGGCGTGGAAACCTGGGTAGACCAGCAGTTCAAATTCGCTGGTAGGATTGGGAATTCTGGTGTCTTTGATGAACAATCCAAGAGGGTCTGACCAATTTTGTTCTAAACCAGACCAGACAAAGCCACCTCGAGCGTTGGGGGTAATGCTGTAACTTAATTCGTGATGGCTGAGACCCCAAAACAAACCCGTCATCGCGGCGGGTTGATCTGGGATCAATGTGCGCGGCACAATTTCACAAACGGTCATCAAAACGGGCAAGGGTGCGTAAACCTCGAGTTTGAGGCTGACCTTGACGCTCGCGCCCTGAAAAGTGCGGGTGCTCTCGAGTTCGCGCCTTACGCTGATTTTGGGGGCGCGGCGGTAAACCAGGTTCAGTCCCAAGACGATCAAGGCAATCAAGATCAGCCACGAAAGCACCCCAGGGCGCAAGAAGGCATACGCGATTAAGATTGCCAGAATGCCAAATATTCTTAAAGGTTGCATCTCGAGCAGCATCTTAAAACCCAAGCTTCAGTGGCGTGCGGCAAGCGTGTGACAGTGACAGGTCAAGCCCAATGTCGATTTTTGGACGTTTGGGCTTTGGTTTTGAAGTAACATAATCTTCAAGGGTGAATGCGGTTAGGACAAACCATTGATGAGCACGATTGATTTAAGCACATTTCACGATAACCAAACCTCGAGCGGCTTGCTCGAGGAGGTGAGCTTTTTAAACGGTCAAGCTTGGGAATTGCGTTTGACAGATCGCAATCGTTGCTTGGAATTAAGTCGTCAGGCGCTTGAAAAAGCCGATCAGATCAATTTTCGGCTCGGTCGGGGGTTTGCCTTGCGCGGACTGGGGTTTTGTGCCTATTCGAGCGCTGACCATACGGCTGCTTTTAGCATTTTGAGTGAAGGTCTTGAAATTGGCTTGGAACTCGAGAATTCACAGCTCGAACGCGATTGCCTTAATTTTTTGGCAGCCGTTTCGGCATCCATCGGTGATCTTGATTCGGCGGTCAAGTATTTACAACGCACCCACGAACTCAACCGTTTGATGAATGACACGCAAGGTTTGTTGGTCAGCCTGATCAATTCTGGTGTTCTTTACAATCAGTTGGAACGCGATGAAGAATCCCTGGTGGTCTACGATGAGGCTTTGGAACGTGCTCGGGCTTTGCATGATGAAATCCGTGAAGCCACGATTCTGGGCAATATGGGATCGAGTTTTGCGAACTTGTCGCGTTTTGATGAGGCTGAACGCACCCTGCGCCAAGCGCTCGAGCTTTGTGAAATTCATGGTCTGAGTGATTTTAAAGCGATCAACCTGATCAATTTGGGAGAATCGCTGGGGTTTTTAAAACGTTTTGATGAGGCACTCGAGACTTTAAATCAAGCCCTGGTCTTGCTCGAAACTTCGGGCAAGCGCGAGAAAATTGTCGATTGCTTGTGGCAAAAAGGCATCATCGAGTTTGCCACTGGAAATTCAAGTCAAGCCTTTGAAACCCTGCGCCAAGCCCTCAGTAAAGCGCAGAATCTGGGTTTGCGTCCCCTTGAAGCCAAAATACAGCGTACCCTTTCGGATGCTTTTGAACGTTCAGGGCATTTCGATCAGGCTCTTTTGTATTTCAAACGCTTTTTTGATCTTGAACGGATCATGAAAGATGAAAACATGGAGCAGCGCTTGCGGGTTTTTAGCGCCCAACACGAGGTCGAAAAGTTACGCACCGAATCCGAAATTCAGCGCCTGCGAAACGTCGAACTTGCCCAAGCCCTCGAGGCGCTCGAGGAAGCCAACCTCGAGAAAGCCAATTTACTAGAGACGCTCGAGATTCAAGCCAAGGAGCTCGAGATTCTTGCCATGCGTGACCCGTTGACTGGCTTGTACAACCGTCGTCATTTGGAAAACACGCTCGAGACCGAGTTTCGTGAAGCCAAATTGAGCCAAGAACCCTTGACGGTACTACTTTTCGATGCGGACGACTTTAAGCGCATCAATGACACGTTTTCGCATCATGTTGGCGATCTGGTCTTGACCGAAATTACCGACTTAACCCGCATCAACATTCGCACCACCGACATTGCCGCGCGTTACGGTGGTGAAGAGTTTGTGGTGGTCATGCCCAAAACCACTGCCCAAACCGCCCACGGCATCGCCGAACGCTTAAGGCAACAAATCGCAGGTCATGATTGGGAACGTATTGCAAAGGGTTTAAAGGTCACGGTCAGTATTGGCGTGGCTGATGATTTAAGCCTACCCGATTTTGAAAAACTGCTTTCACTCGCCGACGCACGAATGTACCAAGCCAAAAATGACGGCAAGAACAAAGTCAAGGCTTAAAAGCTGTTATCTACATTTGAGTCTGTACCGCTCGAGCACTTTTCGGGCGGTACTTTTTGATGATTCAAATCTCGAGCTGATCTGATCTTCAAATTTCAAGCTGATCGGATTTTCGACTCATTTAAAAGTAAAATCATTGTCACACAAGCCCTTAAAACAAAACTCGAGGGCTTCATTTGGTTAAGTAAAGAATTGCGTTTGGGTATTACCAAACCAAACTTTACAATGCCTCACAAATAGAACAATACCCTTGTGCAACACGATATCAAGCTGTTTGTCTGTCAGATTTTTGTAAGAGTGAACTGTTTAGAATCCGTTTTAAGATGAATCCGCAACTCAAATCTTCAACAATTTTTGGTTTTGCCCTACTTACAGGGTTGTTGAGTTCATGCGGCACTCAACCTGAAATCACGACCAATTCAAACGAACCAGCCAAATATGTGATCAGTGTCAACTTGACCAAAAGCGATACAATCGTTTCACTCGAGCAACAATACCAAGGACGCGTCAATGCCTTTCACCCAGAGGCTGGTTTTGCCATTGTCAGCACCAATCAGGCAGCTCAAGGCTTTGCAGTCCGCAGTGTCAGCGACAATATTGATGCGCTGGCAAATCCAGAAGAGGCTGAGGCGTTGGGCAGCTCCACCTGGGCAAGCGGTAGCAACATGTGGGCAAGCGGCAACTCGACTTGGGCAAGTGGTTGGACGGTTTTGGGCAGTGGTACGACCATTCCAAACCTACCCACCCAAAACGCTGAGATGTTTAAGCGAATTGGCTTACCTCAAGCCCATGCCATCGCCAAAAATTTTGGTGCCGGCATTAAAGTGGCTGTTATTGATACCGGTCTAGACCTCAGTCATCCAGCTTTGGTCAACAATCTCGCGCCAAGCAGCGAGTGGCGCGATTATGTGGACAACGACACTGTGCCAAACGATGATCCAGGCATCAATGTAAGCTTGGCGAAAGCTTATGGTCATGGCACGGCAGTCAGTGGCATCATTTTGCAAATTGCGCCCAAAGCAACCATCTTGCCGCTTCGGGTGCTGAGTCCCACAGGCAAAGGCAACCTTGACAACGTGGTCAAAGCGATTGATTATGCCATTTTAAATGGCGTGCAAATCATTAACCTTTCACTTGGTTCTCTTAAAACAAATCTTTCTTTAAATCAAGAAATTGCTTATGCCAAAACCAAAGGTGTTTATGTTATTGCCGCCGCCGGCAACAATGGTAAAGCGGCAGATTATCCAGCCAGAGACTCATTGCAAGATCAAATGTCGGGTTTTCTGTTCGGCATTGGCAGCATTGACGATAAGGAAGCACTCTCGAGTTTTAGCGCTCGCGGTGAAGGTGTTTACGCCTTTGCACCTGGTGAAAAAATCTATACCTTGTACCCAAACAACCGTGTGACCTATGCCACAGGAACTTCGTTTGCCACACCGTTGGTGACTGGTGCGTTTGCCCTGGCGATGTCAGAATTGGCTAATGTCGCAGACCGTCCTCAACTTGGCGCGGCTTTTGGCAACAGTCTTGAAAGTGACCGAATTTGGGCAGAGTTGTATTCGAACAATCCGACTGCGGTTTGGGCACATGGCAATGGTGGTCTTGAAATCCAACGTTTTCTTTTGAAATTACCAAAGTTTGTCATGCCAAGCAACCAAATCAACTTGCTTCGCAATGGTGATTTTGAAAACAGCCTCAGCATCGATTGGAATTTAACAAACTCGAGCATCGTCACATCACAATTTAAAAATGGCAGTCATGCGTTGCAGCTCAACTCGGCATTGAATCAAAATGCGACCAGCACCTTGACAGGTCTTTTACCAAACACCACCTACACTTACTTGGCTTGGGTCAAAACTGCCGCAACAAGCCGTTACGTCTGTATTGGTGCAAATGATTTCACAAATGATGCTGCGTATTTCGCACACGGTTGCGTTTACACTCCGACCAATTACACTTTGGTTTCAACCCGTTTTACCACCGATGCAACCCATACCAGCGCCATTGTGTA
>JANLWR010000843.1:0-4556 GCA_031364625.1 Deinococcales bacterium
GATTAAACCTTGAGGGAGGTAAATTGCGCCAATGGTCAGCAGCAAGCCGTTCACAATCAGCCGCAAGTCTTTCAGATCGCGCAAAATTTCGGGCAGCGCGGTCAGAATCAGCCCGCCCATGACCGGACCGACGAAGGTTCTCGAGCCACCGATCAGCACGTAAGCCAGCGAGTTGATGCTGGCATCGAACGTGCCTTGACGGGCGTTCCAAGTGTTCAAAAAGTGGGCGCTGATTGCGCCAACAATGCCTGCCAAAATTGCGCCCATCACGAACGCCAAAACCTTGTGGTACGTCGGGTTGATGCCCATCGCGTCGGCTGCCAGTTCATCTTCACGAATGGCAATAAATGCCCGACCAATGCGGCTACGCTCGAGCCTGAAAACAAAAAACATGGTGATCAAGAGTAGCGGCAGCACCAACCAAGCATAAGCGAGCGGATTCTCGAACGGTTGTGGAATCCCGAAAATACCAACCGCGCCGCCCGTCACCTCGAGGTTGAGGGAGACGACGCGAAGGATTTCGACGAAGGCGATGGTCGCCAGTGCCAAGTAAATCCCTCGGAGTCGAAGCGCTGGAACGCCCACGATGACTGCAAGCACCGCACTGGCAACACCCGCAATCAGCATCTCGAGCAACAAACGCTCGACGGGATACAAACCCGAACTGATAGGCAGAACTTTGGTACTGATGACCGCCGCAATGTAACCGCCAAGCGCGTAAAAACCAGGGCTGGCGAGCGAAAGTTGCCCCGCCATGAGCGGCACATATGTGGAAAGCCCAAGCAGCGCTTGCAACATCATTTGCACGATCAAAAATCCGTATTGGTTGAAAAAATCGTTCACGGTGTCCTTTGGAAAACAATTTGCAAATCTGTTTTGTATTTGTAGGGGCGCATGGCAATGCGCCTTAGAGCCAAATTTTGCTCAAAAACGTTAGAACCATTGTCGTTTCTCGAGTTTTAATTTTTGATTTGCAGATTCCAGATTTCTCGAAACTCGAGATTTGCTCATCAATTCAGACTTTCTGAATCAACCGTCGTCCCAAAATCCCTTGTGGTCGCACGAGCAAAATCACGAACAACAAGGCGAAGGCAACGGCTTCTTTGTAGGCGCTCAAATCCCCTGGCACGAAAGCTTCTGCCAGCCCAATCACCAATCCACCGACGACTGCCCCTGGAATGTCTCCAAGACCCCCCAGAACGATCACCGCCAGCCCTTTCAGACCGTAAGTCACCCCGCCGTAAGGACCGTTGATCGAAAATCCAGTGCCGACCAGCGTTCCTGCCAAGCCGCCCAGAAAACCTGAAAGAAAAAACGTGAAAACAATAAACCGATCTGTGCTAATGCCCAGTAAACTGGCGGTGGTTTGATTTTCGGCGACGGCACGCAAGGCTTTACCAATTTTGGTTTTGTTGATGATGTACGCGAGTATCACCAGCACGACCATCGAAACCACAAAAATAATGACTTTGATCGTGTTGACTTGAATCGGGTTTTCGCTCGAGCCAAATTGAATGCTGGGGTGGGTGCTGACCCATTGTCCGTAGACATCGGACGGGAAGGACAGACTTTCAGTGCCAACCACGTATTGCAGCACGTTCACAATCACCAGCGCCACACCCAAACTCGAGACGAGGGCGAGGAGCGGGTCTGCCCCTCGAGCGCGAAGGGGTCTGAAGGCGAGGCGTTCGATTAAAACGCCGCTCGCGCCAGCCAGCAGTGAACCGACGATAATGGCGAGCCAGAATGGCAGGGCGAACGGCAGTTGAAACCCGCCGAGCAAGCCTGTGCCATTGTTCGAGCCGCCGCTCAGAAAGTACGTGAAGTACGCGCCGAGCGTGAAGATTGCGCCGTGGGCAAAGTTGATGATGCCCAGAATCGAGAAAATGATGGTGTACCCGAGCGCGAAAATCGCGTATATCGCGCCGATGCTTAAACCGTTTAAAAAGTTTTGAATCAAAACGGACAAGTCCATGGTTTCAACTTTCAACGCTCGAGATTTTTAAAGAAAAGCGGGGTCACACCCGTAACCCCGCCAGAACAGTGGCTCGAGGTTTATTTCAGGTAATCGAATCTGCCGGTTTTGTTGTCGGGGTTCATTTTGATTTGCGCGACGTAGAAGTTCTTTTGGATCACTTCGCCCTCGCTGGTGAAGCTGATCGTTCCCAGTGGTGTTTCGTATTTGCCTGCGAGGATGGCTTTGTTGAGGTCGATACGCACTTCACTCAGTTCGGTGTCGCCCACTTTGGTTTTCTTGTCCACGCTACGCAATGCTTGCACCATGACTTGCACGGCGGTGAAGGCTTGGGCGGTGAATTGTGGTGGTTCTTTGCGGTACTTGTTCTTGTAGACCGTGCGGAAGGCGGCGTTCAAGGCTCCTGGGGCGGCTGGGCTGTAGGCTTGGGCGATTAACACGCCGTCGCAGTATTGTTGGCAAACGGGGAACATGTTGGCGGTGTTTAAGCCGTTGCCACCGATGATAATGCCCTTGTAACCGGCGATGCGCAGTTGTTTGACCAGGTTTCCACCGTCGGCGGCAAGTCCAGAAACGATTGCCAGGTCTGGTTTGGTTGCCAGTGCGGCGGTGACTTGCGAGGTGAAGTCGGTGTCGGTGGTTTGAAATTTTTGAACGGTGGTGATCTCGAGTCCTTGGGCTTTGACGGTTTCTTGGAATGTGCCTGTCTCGGAGGTGGCGAAGGCATCATTTTGGGCGTAGAAGACCGCGACTTTTTTCAGTTCGGGGTTGATCTTGATGGCGGCTTTGACCGCGTTCGGGGCGACGATGGCGACGGGCGCGGAAACTCGAGCGATGTATTCACCGATTTGTGGCACGCCTTTGGCGGTGTTGCTTGGTCCGAGCACTGGAACTTTGGCTTGTTCGGCAATTTTGTCGGCGGCAAAGGCTTGCTGTGACAGTGTTGGTCCAATAATGCCAACGACTTTGTTTTTATTGATCTGCGCTTGGAAGGCGTTGATCGCGCCCGCCTCATCGCCGGCGGTATCTTCAAAGAACAGTTTAAACGGCACGCCATTGATGCCGCCTTTGGAGTTAAAGAACTCTTCGGCAATTTGCGCACCAATCACTTGTTCGCGCCCCAGCAGCGCGGTGTTGCTGGTCTGCGCGACGCTGACTCCGATTGGAATAGGGTTGGGAACTTTTTCGGCGACAACCAAACCCATAAGTGCGGCGACTCCACCAAAAGCAACGAGTTGACGAACGTTTTTCATGACTTTCCTCCTCGAGAATGCTCGAGCGACAATAGAAGCTCGAGATTTGGGTCGAACATGTTTTGAAATACTTTTTTGGCTCGAAAGAGCTTAACATTGTCATTTTGAGAATGTCAACTGTTTTAAAGTTCTGAACTTTAGAACATTAAACATCCAAAAGGGTTGATGGTATAGTTTTGTCATGGCGAAACTCGAGATTCAACCTCTGCCACGGCGACATTCGCTGGGGGCGGACATTGCGAAACAGTTGCAAACCATGATTTACGAAGGCGCGTTCAAAGCGGGTGAAACCCTGCCAGGGCAACGCGATCTGGCAACACAATTTGGAGCTAGCCTTGCCAGCGTGCGTGAAGCGATTGGGGTTTTAACGGCGGCTGGACTGGTCGATGCCCAACCTGGACGAGGTACGGTGGTGCTGGGGGCTACCGACAGCGACTCCAGTTTTGCGGGTTGGCTTGGCATGGTGGCGAACGAAGCCGAGTTGGAAGAATTTGTCGAAACCCGACAGTTGCTCGAGCATTTTTTGTTCGTTCGGGCGGCGCAACGCAGCACCCTCACTCAGCATCAAATTTTGCGTGAGGCGCTCGGCAAAATGCGAGGCGTGTTTCATGATGTGAATGCTTACGCTCAAGCCGATCAAGAATTCCATTTTGCAATTGGTGAGGTTGCGGGCAACCGTGTATTGTCACGATTAATGCGTGCCGTGTACTTGTCACTCGAGCGGCAACGCATGAAATTGTTCACGCAATTGTTCGAGGCGGGCAAAGTCGAGGAAAGTTACGCCTATCATGAACGCATGGTGGACGCGATTGAACGCCGTGATGCCAAAACCGCGATGCGCGAGTTTGACAGCATGTACCAGCAATCGCTCGATGTCGAAGAACGCTTGCTGAAAGCCGCAAAAACCAAATTAAAGAAAAAAAATTAAAACTCGAGATTGTACTTTTCGTGTTCTTCACGTATCATATTCTTATAATTTGATCACTTGGTGGTCGGACACAGCGTCCAAAAGCTGACGTGGCGGAGACTGTCGAGTCTCCGTTTTTATGTCGTTTATTCTCGCTGTCGTTGTCATTTTGAAAGGTAAACCATGAATAACTTTTCTTTGAAATTTTTGAAGCTCGAGCGGCTTTTATGAGTGGGTTTCTCGAGGTTGTAGTGATTTTGGCGGTGATCGTGGTCGGCGCAAAACTGGCGGGTTGGGCTAGCTCGAGGTTGGGTCAACCGATGGTGGTTGGGGAGATTTTGTTTGGTTTGATCCTCTCCCCTACAGTGCTTAATTTGCTTGGTTGGAATGTTTTTCACCATGCGGCGGCGACCAAAGAAAC
>JANLWR010000874.1:0-8029 GCA_031364625.1 Deinococcales bacterium
GTCTTTGGTCAGGAGAACATTTTTGTACGAACCTTGCGGCACGGTGGCAGATTTGTCCAAACTGATGATGGTTGCCCAGTCCTAACCAACTCGAGACGACCTCTAGACACCTGAATACCCTGCTGTAATGCTGGAGTGCTATCATCCAAAACGATATGTGCTCTCGAGTACAATAATTCAAGCCAAAAGCTCGAGAATAAAATCAATCGCAAAACGCGATTTTTCACATCCAGGAGGCATCATGAAGGTAGGCATTAACGGTTTCGGACGCATTGGTCGTCAAGTTTTCCGCATTCTGAGCGATCACGGCATCGAAGTTGCCGCCGTGAACGACCTGACCGACAACGCCGAACTTGCGCAACTTTTAAAGTACGACAGCAATTACGGCAAGTACCCTGGTGTGGTCAGCAGCGACGATCAGAATATTATTGTGGACGGCAAGAAAACCCGTGTTTTTGAAGAACGCGACCCTGCCAAGATTCCTTGGGCGGATGTTGGCGCGGACATCGTGATCGAAAGCACTGGGCGTTTCACCAAAGCCGAAGCCGCTCAAGCACACATTACGGGTGGTGGCGCAAAGAAAGTCATCATTTCTGCCCCAGCCAAAGACGAAGACATCACGATTGTCATGGGTGTCAACGAAAACAAGTACGATGCCAGCCAGCATCACATTATTTCCAACGCCAGTTGCACCACCAACGGACTTGCACCTGTCGCCAAAGTTTTGTTTGACAAGTTTGGCATCGAAAAAGGCATTCTGACCACGATTCACGCCTACACTGGCACGCAAAGCCTGGTTGATGGTCCTCGCGGCGACCCACGCGACAACCGCGCTGCCGCCCTCAACATCGTGCCAAGCGCTACGGGTGCGGCTCGAGCCGTCGGTCTGGTGATTCCAGAACTGCAAGGCAAATTTACAGGCATGGCGTTCCGCGTTCCAACCCCAACCGTCAGCGTTGTCGATTTCACCGCGATTCTTGGTAAAGACACCACTGTTGCCGAGATCAACGCCACCATGAAAGAAGCCGCCGAGGGACACTTAAAGGGCATCCTCGAGTACACCGAAGAGCCACTGGTCAGCGTTGACCTGAAAGGCAACCCAAACTCGAGCATCTTCAGCGCGATGGAAACCCTGGTTTTGGGCGGTAATTTTGTCAAGGTTGTCGCCTGGTACGACAACGAATGGGGTTACAGCAACCGCGTCGTTGACCTTGTGAAGTACATCGCCAAGAGCCTGTAAAACCAATACCGTTTGAGGATAAAACATGCTCCTCGAGAATTCTTAAAACATGTACTGTAGGGGCGAACCTTGTGTTCGCCCTTTCGCACGAACCGAGGACGCTCGAGATTGCCGAAAGCTTTTTAGGAGGTTAACTATGAAGAATTTAGAATCTTTGGATGTCGCAGGTAAACGCGTTTTGGTGCGTGTGGATTACAACGTGCCTATCGAAAATGGTGTGATTGAAGACGACACCCGCATCACCGCCAGCCTGCCGACCGTCAATTATTTGCTCAGTCACGGTGCAAGTGTGATTTTGATGTCGCACCTGGGGCGACCAAAGGGCGTGGATGACAAATTCCGTCTCGCGCCTGTGGCGGCGCAACTCGAGAAAGTGCTGGGCAAACCCGTTAAGTATATTTCTTCAAAACCCGCCAGCCTCGAGACGGCAAAAGCTTTTGAGGGCATCAAACCGGGCGAGGTGGCGTTGCTCGAGAATGTTCGTTTTGAATCTGGTGAGGAAAAGAATGATCCCGAACTAAACCGCGCTCTTGCCGCGTTGGGCGACGCGTTCGTGCTCGATGCGTTCGGCAGTGCGCACCGTGCCCACTCGAGCGTTTCGGGCGTGGCGGGTTTGCTACCTCACGCTGGGGGTATCTTGCTCGAGGCTGAAGTCAAAGCGCTTGGTGCATTAACCGAAAATCCTGTCGCGCCGTACATCGTGATTATTGGCGGGGCGAAAGTTTCGGACAAGTTGAAGGTTATCGAAAACCTGCTGCCAAAAGTAGACCGAATGCTAATCGGCGGCGGCATGGCGTACACGTTCGTCAAAGCCACGGGTGGCAAGATCGGCAAAAGCATTCACGAAGACGATTATATGGACACCGCCAAACGCCTTCTCGAGCAATACCCAGGCAAGATCGTGCTGCCAACCGACACGCTTGCAGGCGATGCGTTTAGCAACGACGCGAACACCAAAGTCTTCGCAACGGGCGACATTCCCGACGAGTGGGAAGGCATGGACATTGGACCCGAAAGTATTAAAGCCTTCTCGAGCGCCCTAACAGGTGCGAAGACCGTGTTTTGGAACGGACCGATGGGCGTCTTTGAATTCGAGAAATTTGCCACAGGCACAAACGCCATCGCCAAAGTCGTCGCCGAACTTCAAGGCGCTTACACCGTAATCGGCGGCGGCGACAGCGTCAGCGCAATTCATCAAAGCGGACAAGCCGATAAGATCAGCCACATCAGCACTGGTGGCGGCGCGAGCCTCGAGCTTCTTGAAGGTAAGGTTTTGCCTGGTGTTGCCGCACTCGATTAAGACTTTTGCCCTGTTTAGCAAATAATATTTTGGCTTCTCGAGATATAACCAAAACTCCCTTCTCTCCAAGGAGAGAAGGGCTGGGGATGAGAGGGAAGCAGTAAGCGTCCCTCGAGATTCCAAAGAACTTAAAGGATTTTTGTATGCCAAAAACCGTGACCGTAACCAGCCTTGACGAATACCAAACCCTCTCGAGAAAAACCGCGCAAGTGGTCAAAACCGATCACCCAATTGTCTACCCGACGCTTGGTTTAACCAACGAGGCGGGCGAATTTGCGGGCAAGGTCAAAAAGCTTTTCAGGGACAAAAACGGTGTGATTGACGACACTGACCGCGAGGCTTTAAAACAAGAATTGGGCGATGTACTCTGGTACTTGGCGCAAATCGCCACCGAACTTGGCGTCACGCTCGAGGATGTGGCGAGTAGCAATTTAACCAAATTGTTTGACCGTCTCGAGCGCGATCAGATCAAAGGTTCGGGGGACAATCGTTAGGTTTGCGTGAATGCTAAGACCAATTTATGACGCCGCACTCATCAAAAGTCTGCTTTAAAGCTTTCTCCTCGATTCGTCAGTTAAAATACTTTCACTCGAGGAGGAATTTTTGTGGCAAAACTGCTTATCGTCGAAGACGAACCAGAATTGGGTTCGCTTTTGCAACAACACCTGCAAGGTGAAGGACACACGGTCGAACTCGAGCGTGACGGCAGAAACGCGCTCGAATCGTGCCGGTTTACGACTTTTGACCTGATTATTCTGGATTTGATGCTGCCAGGGTTGGACGGCTTGGAGGTCGCACGGCGCATTCGGCAACCTCGAGTGCCACTGAACAACGTTTCGTTTGAAAGCGCGGGTTTGGAGCACGCCACCAGCGCCACCGTGCCGATTTTGATGCTGACCGCTCGAGCCGAGGAATCTGATCGGGTGTTGGGTTTTGAGGTTGGCGCGGACGATTACATTGCCAAGCCGTTCAGCTTGCGTGAAATGCTGGCTCGGGTGCGTGCGATGTTGCGCCGTTCGCAAATCACCAAAGAAGCCACCGCCGCCAGCGTGGAGGTGATTCGGTTGGGCAAACTCGAGATTGATCTGGCGGCGCGGTCGGTGAAAATTGGCAGTACCGTGACCGACCTGACCCCCAGGGAATACGACTTGCTGCTCATGCTGGCACATCATCCTGGGCGCACGTTCTCACGGGATTATTTGCTCGAGCGCATTTGGGGAACCAGTTTTGAAGGCTCTGACCGCGTGGTGGACACGACTGTGGTGCGTTTACGGCGCAAGTTGCTCGAGGAGGGCGAACGGGTGGTCAGCGTTTGGGGCGTTGGATACCGTCTGGACGCTTGAAAATCGAGCCTCTGGGTTACAGAAAATTGTTCTCAAACTCGAGTAGACTTGAGACATAGAGGAGACTCGAGATGATCAATACTGTTCGTAACGTTCTGGGCTTTATCTGCGTGTTCATTGGTTTTATATGGTTGTTTCAAGGTCTGAACGTACTCCCAGGCAGCTTCATGACCGGCTCGAGCTTCTGGGCGGTCATGGGCGTGATTGTGGCGTTAATTGGCGGGGGTTTGCTCTCGAAAATTGGGCGCTCGAAAAACGACCCATAAATCCGTAGGGGATGGTCTCAGACCATCCCCTACACCATAGCCTTCGCGGTTTCGGTCAATTGGGTGTCAAAAATCGAGGCTTTTCGGAGCACACTCGAGTTTAGTTTTGAAGCTTTGTTTTGGGTTTCAAGATTCGGCTCGAGCATCGTGATGATGGCGGGTATTTTCAAATTTGAGGCTCGCATTTCGGCAATCAATTCCAAACCATCTATGCCACCAGGCTCGAGGGTTGTGACCAGAAGTTGCACGCCACCGTCACCCAAACGCTCTAAAGTCAATTCCAAACTCGAGAAGACTTCAACGCTAAAACCAGCCTTCTCGAGTTGCTGGCGTTGCACCAGTTGCGCGGTTTGGGAAGGCTCGAGCAACAACGCCAGTTTTTGAGGCTCGAGGGTTGAAGGCGCTTTGACAGTTGGACGGCTTGGAATCACACCACTGGCGCGTTCACGCAACGCGGTCAGCAACTCGAGCATTTCAGGACTTGGAGTCTCGAGCGTCGGTTCGGTTCTGACAATCTGACGCAAGGTGTCCACGGCTCTTAACAACAATGACGCGGTACTCGCCTCGAGCGTTTCCGCACCGTCACGCAGTCGCCCCAGCACATCCTCGAGCGAGTGCGTGATTTGCTTCATGACTTTCAACTCGAGCATTCCCGCGCCGCCCTTGATGGTGTGCGCGTTCAAGAACAAACCCCGCACCAAGTTCGCATCGCTGGGGTCACGCTCGAGCGCCAGCAAACCCTGATCGAGATGCTCGAGGTTTTCTTCGGTCTCAGATCGGAATTCCTCGAGGAAGGCGGAAATGTCCATGCTTTATTCTGGCATGAAAGGGAACAAGATGGTTGAAAGTAAATCTCGAGCTTGTGAAGGCTCGAGATTCAAGAAATGAAAACGCAATTCAAGCATCAAAAATCAGTAAGCCCTGGCGAAAATAATCCGTTTTCCGTATGCCGCAGGTTTGCCCGTGTGAACGCAAACGCCTTCTTCTGGCGCTCCCAAGTCACCCTCAGAGTCCATCGGAATATTGCGGGTGGTGGCTTTGGTCAATTCCTTGATTTTCTTTTCGCTGTCCACGTCGCCGCAGTGAAAAGCGCGAACGAAAAATCCTTGTTCGATCAAATCCACAAATTCATCCCAGGTGTCGGCGGTTTTGATTCTCGAGTCTCTGAAAGTGGTGGCTTTCTCGAGCAATGCGTTTTGGAACGCCTCGAGCTTGGCTGGAAGCCCCGCAATCGCTTCAGCTCGAGCCAGAATTTCCTTCTCGCCGCCCAAGCGCGATGCCAGCACGACATTGCCCGCCTCGAGATCGCGCGGTCCAAGTTCGATGCGGTACGGTACGCCGCGCAATTCCCAGTAATTGTATTTTGCGCCGTTGGTCAAACCGTCGCGTTCGTCCACCTTAACGCGCACGCCTAAAGCTTTTAATTCTGTGCCCAAAACCCGCGCCGCCTCGAGCATCTGGTCTTGGTTTTCCTTGCGGTAAATTGGCACGATCACAACTTGAATCGGGGCGAGTCTGGGCGGCATGACCAAGCCCTTATCGTCGCCGTGCGTCATGATGATGCCGCCAATAATGCGCGTGCTGATCGCCCAGGAGGTCGTGTGCGCGAAAGCTTCCTTCTGGTTTTCGTCCTGGAATTTGACCTCGAAGGCTTTGGCAAAATTTTGTCCCAAGTAATGGCTTGTGCCAGCTTGCAGCGCCTTGCCGTCGCCCATCATGGCTTCGATGCTGTAGGTGTCCACCGCGCCGGCGAAGCGCTCAGAATCGGTTTTGCGCCCCGCAATCACAGGCATGGCGGCGTAATCCCTGGCAAAACTGCGGTAAATCTCGAGCAACCGCAGGGTTTCTTCGACGGCTTCCTGGTGGCTGGCGTGGGCGGTATGACCCTCGTGCCAGTAAAATTCGGTGGTGCGCAAAAACAAACGCGGGCGCAATTCCCAACGCACGACGCTGCCCCATTGGTAATGCAAAAATGGCAGGTCGCGGTAAGACTTGAGCCACTTTGCCCACATGTGACCGATGATGGTTTCTGAGGTGGGACGCACGACAAGCGGCTCCTCGAGCAACTCGCCGCCCGCGTGGGTCACGACTGCCAGTTCGGGCGCGAAACCTTCGACGTGTTGCGCCTCTTTTTGCAGGAAGCTCATGGGAATGAACATTGGGAACGCCAGCGCCTCGTGGTTGGTGGCTTTAAACTGCCCGTCGAGGATTTTTTGAATATTCTCCCAGAGTGCCCAACCGTAAGGCTTCACGACCATCGCACCGCGCACAGGGCTGTAATCGGCGAGGTCGGCTTTGAGGACAATCTCGTTGTACCAGTCGTTAAAGTCCGTGCTTTGCGGGGTGACGCCGTATTGGTTGGCTTTCTTATCGGAAGGTTGACTCATCGCATCAGAGTCTACCAGTTGTGCATGGGCTGCATACCAGTGCCAACCAACATCGTGAACCCGTGCTGAGTTAAGGAGGAAACTCGAGTTTCGATTTAAGTCGAACCAGACGTAGCAAACGCAAATGAACTTTTGAAAGCTCGAGTTTGGTGCATACTGAAAAGGTGGTTGTCCTCGAAAATTATCAAATTCGTTCTCCAGGCGTATCGTTTGAAGTCATCACTGGGCGCATCAAAACGCTTGACTTTGCCACCAACGAGGTCAGTGGACATTTTGAATTGGTTGACGGAATGCAAATTCCACGTGGTTTGCCGCGTTTAACGATTGAAGGCGAACTCAAACTCGAGGTCAAATCGCTCTCGAGCGTGATTACTTCGAGTGGCAAACGCCGCTACCGTTTTGTGGCAACCTGTGCGCCCGAGGTGGTCAGTTTGCTGGATTTGATGATGAATTCAGCGAAGCATCCAACGGTACTAGACAACATGATGCACTGATTTTTTGCAATCAAAACACCCTCGAGCTTTAAAACTCGAGGGTGTTTTTTTGTGGTCGCGTTTTTCAGGCGCGGGTTGGTGACCCCAACGGGATTCGAACCCGTGTCGCCGCCTTGAAAGGGCGGTGACCTAACCGCTAGTCGATGGGGCCAGAAGCCTCTGACCGACTGCGAACTATAACAGGCTAGGTGAAAGAACTCAAGTCTTTGTGACTTGAGTTCTGCTGAAGGCTTAAGATTTCTCGAGTGACACAGTAAAAACTGCTGATTTGATCTTGGGTTAAAACTCGAGTTTAATCTGTTTAAAACAGATTTTTATACTAAAATACGTTCTAAGTCAACAAATGACGCTTGAATTATGCCACCATTCACAGGCGTTACACATCGTTTGACCTCAAAAACTGTTTTAAAAAACTCGAGATCAAACATTTTCGGGTTTCACCAGCCCAAGCTTCAATGGCGCTTCAAAAAATCCACGATATCAGGTACAACACGCGGATCGAGCGAAGCCTCAGCCGCCAATGACACCGCCCCGATCAACTCTTCGTGCTCGAGTTTCGGATAGGTTTTCAGTTCAACTTTTCCGCCTTTCTCGAGAATCTTTTGTTGCAACATAATGCTTTGTCGGTAATCCACCGTCGTATCACGCATACCGTGCTGTAAAAACATTGGTGGATTTGTGCCGTCCACAAAATTGATTGGTTGCGTCACCGCCCAAGCGCTTGGGTCTGAACCAAAAACCTGTTGCAAACTGGGTGATTGCGGGAAAAACGCGGCAATGTCATACGGACCCGCCATGCCCACCACGCCACGAACTGCACTGCGCTCGAGATTCACGGCTTTCAGGTATGCGGGATTGAGCGCCAACATGGCGACAATGTGCGCCCCAGCGCTATGACCCGCCAAGAACACACGGGTTGGATCGCCTGCAAATTTCTGAACGTTCTCTTTTGCCCATTTGACCGCCAACGCCGCATCTTGCACAAAACCAGGAAACGGC